>JACRCA010000142.1 GCA_016234425.1 Deltaproteobacteria bacterium
CCTGCGGATAAATCCCAGAATGATCTGCCGGCTCTGGCCAACCTTCTCTTGCTTATGGGGAAGGTGGGCCGGATCGCCAACGGATTCCTTTTGCTCAGAGACCATTGCAACTCCCAGGGCCTCATGGATATAGGGATAGGGGGAGATGGAAGAGATGGCGATTCAAAGGAGCATGCGGAAGGCGGAACCCTAATCTCACACCTGCAAAATGGTGGAGTTAAGGCTTGTCTAATCTTTGGGGAAAACCCCCTAAAAGATTTACATCTGAGGAAATACTTGGATTCTTGCCAGTTGTTGATCGTTCAGGATGTTTTTCTCACGGAGACCGCCTTGGCTAGCGACGTTTTTCTCCCGGCTTCCACGGCCTTGGAGACCTCGGGAAGTTATACGAACTTCGAAGGGCGTTTGCAAAAATTTTCCAGAATTTTCCATCCTAAGAACGGCATGGAAAACTGGCAGGTGCTCTGTCGATTAGCCGAGAAGCTCGGGCACCCTTGGCCCTATCGCTCTCCGGAAGAAATTCTGGAAGAGATTTCGGGTCTTGCCGATCAATGGCCGGTGAAGGATTCATTTCCTTTTCTCCACGGAAGAGCCCGATTTTCCGCCGCTCCTCCATCTATGGCTGTACCTCAGGTTCCATCGTCCTCATTCTGCTCCCTTTGCGAACGCCTGGAAGTGTTCAGGGAGAAGAGACTAATGCTTTGAAGGCCCCGGCGATCCTGTCTTGGCCGCGGCAGAGAGGAGATAAAAAATGGAGGCCACCTCACAGACAAAAATGGATTATATCGGAACGCTGGAAGCCCAGCTCGAAAAGAGCTGGAAAGATCTCTCTCGGGTGGAAGAAGATTTGAACAAAAGCAGGAGCATGTTCCAGGCCATCTTACAGGCTATCAGCGACATCGTCATCGTTTTCGATAAAGATCTGAACATCAAGATAATCAATCGCCAGGTAAATCTTCGTGACAAAAAATGTCACGAGTTTTTTTTCGGTGTTCCGGGGATTTGTGAAGACTGCCCTGTGCTACGAACGATTCAGGAGAAGAGGAGCATCACGGTCGAAAAGGTTATCCGGAATGAATATTATCGCATCCAAACCCATCCCCTCATGAACCTGCACGGGGAGGTCGAGGGAGTAATCGAAGTCAGCCGCCCCATCACCAGGGATAAAGCCAGGGAGCAACAGCTATTCCATGCGGACAAGCTCTCCTCGCTTGGGTTGCTGGTTTCTGGTATCGTCCACGAGATCAACAATCCTAACGCCTATATTTGCGGGAATATTCCCCTCATCAAGGAGGCCTTCAAGACCATCTTTCCGATATTGGACGAGCACCTCCGCCAAAACCCTGATTTTCAGGTGGCCCGCCTGGATTATTCTCTGTTCAAAGAAAACGTCACCTTGATGCTCGATGACATGATCCAAGGCTGCAGCCGGATTCAGAACATTCTGGGAAGCCTGAAGAGCTTCACCCGGAGGGCCGAAGGGCTGCTCAGCGAAAGAGTGGACTTGAACGACGTGGTCAACGAGGGAATGCGCCTGGTCTACAACACGATGAAACGGATGGCCGTGATTCATACGGACCTGCAGGAGGGTCTTCCGGGCATCAAAGGCAACAAGGACAGACTGATTCAAGTGTTTGTGAACTTGATGATCAACGCCTGGCAAGCGATAGACAAGGAGAAAGGAAATATCTGGATTAAGACGCAATTCGATCCTAAAGAAAACTGTGTTTGCCTGAGCATCTCTGATGAGGGATGCGGCATGGGGGAGTTCGCCAAAGCGCAAATATTCAATCCCTTTTTCACAACTAAGAAGGAGGGAACCGGGCTGGGCCTCTCCATCGTTTCCAAGATCGTCAGCGAGCACAACGGCAGGACTGACGTGGAAAGTGAAGTCGGTAAGGGGAGCACGTTTACCATCCGCCTGCCCGTAGAATCTTGAGGGAAGAACGTGGGGAAAATCCTGGCCATAGACGACGACCCAGGGGTGCTGCGCTATTTATTTGTCCTCCTGATGCAAACAGGGAAATACGAGGTTAAGACCCTGGAAGATAGCACGAAAGCGTTGCAAGAATTAGACCAGGGAAGATACGATGTCCTTTTGTTAGATATGGACATGCCCAGAGTGACTGGCTTAGACATTCTCAAATATGCTCGGGAACATCATCCCGACCTGGAGACCATCGTCCTCACAGGGGTAGAAGACGTGCAGCTGGCTGTCACGGCCATGAAATTGGGGTCCTATGATTATCTATCCAAGCCCGTGAACAACGATCTTCTGCTTCTCGTCCTGGAGAGAGCTCTGGAGCGGCGGCATTTGAAAGACCGGGTCCAGGAACTTCGGGAAGATTTCAAATATGAAGATTTAAAAAATAAGGAGGCCTTCCAGGACATCATCACCCGCAGCCCGGCGATCATCAAGGTCCTTCGCTATGTCGAGCGGATTGCCAGCAGCCAGTCCAGCGTTCTGATCTGGGGGGAAAGCGGCACGGGGAAAGAGCTGATTGCCCGAGCCATCCACTCCGTGAGCCCGCGAAAGAATGAAAGGTTCATCGCGGTCAACGCCGGGGTATTTGCCAACGAGCTTTTTGCCTCGGAATTTTTTGGTCACATGAAGGGCTCTTTCTCAGGGGCCTATTCAGACCAAAAGGGCTTCCTGGAAGCTGCCCACCGGGGCACTCTTTTTTTGGATGAGATCGGAGAGCTCTCTCTACCCATCCAGGTGAAACTGTTGCGGGTGCTGCAAGAAGGAGAGTACTTTCGGCTGGGCTCGACCCAAAATCAGAAGGTGGATGTGCGCATCATCGCCTCCACGAATAAAGACCTTCAGGTGGAGATCAAGAAAGGAAATTTCCGAAAGGACCTCTTCTTTCGGTTGAATATTAACTCCATCTACCTCCTTCCCCTGCGGGAACACAAGGAGGACATCCCTCTGCTGGCTTACCATTTCTTGGATAAATACAACAAGATCAATAAGAAACAGATCCGGGAGATTACCGAGCCGGTGATGAACCTTTTGCAGCAGTATACCTACCCAGGGAATATCCGGGAGTTAGAGAATATTATCAATAACATGGTATCGGTTGAGACGTCCGACAAACTGACGAAGTCGTCCCTCCCTTCTTATTTTTCTGAGGCTTGCAGAGATTATAAGGGCCTCTCTCCTTCCTTGGAAGAGAAGACGCTCCAAGAATTGGAGAGAGAATACATAGGGAAGATTCTGGAAAAAACCGGGGGGAACAGAACCCGGGCGGCCAAAATTCTGGGTATCTCCCGGGTCAACCTGATATCAAAAATCAAACGGTATCAATTATCGTAATAGCGTATAAAGCTGAATCACCGTTCCGATGATGCTCAGAGAAGAGATCATAGGGGTAGTAAGGGTGTATACTGCAGAGCGGCGCCAATTCACCATGGATGATATGTACTTCGTAGGGGCGGTTGCCAATCTGGGTGCCATTGCCCTGGAAAATGCCAGGCTGAACGAGTCTGTTCAGAAAGACAACGAAACATTCAGGCGGGATATGCTAGAATGGCGCGCTGCTTTGGGTCATGAGTGGACAGTTGAGAAGTCAGTGGTTCCTCCAGAGGAGTAGAAATGGTTAACCTGACTAGAGCTTCGTGGCCGAGGTGCTGTCAAGAAATTTGGGTGAAATTTTTAAAGAAGGGGAGATTGGCGCGCATTTTCCCAAATGGATTTGATCTCCAATGCAATTCCATTCTGAGATGTACACAGCATATTAATGAACCTTTGGGCCTGAGAAGAAAAAAGTAAAAATGACAGCCCATTTTGACCAACTTTTTCTCTGGACCACCACAGCTATTTCTTTTTATTCTTCTTGGGGACGCAAGGGTGTTTTCTCAAAACCATTACAGGTGGTGATCATGATGGGACCAGGAGTCGCCTGGCCTGGGGCAAGCAATCCAATCTAAGAATTCTTTTGTCCTGACCCATTGGAGATGGTCTACCACCTCAATTTCCCTAAAAGTTATAAGTTAAATTGACGCCTGTGACAAAGGTTTCATCCAGTTTCCCGGCGGGGTTGTAAGAGTTTCCATTTACCGTCCTCCTGGCCTTGTCGGAAAGAGGAAACCAATACTGGACCACGGGTTGAACGGCCAAGTTTTTTAGTATAGGCACTGTAAAACCAACCCTAACCATTCCGTCATGAAATGCCTGATATTTCTCCCCAGTATAGCCGCCAGTGGATGATTCAAACGTTTTCCAGTAGTCGCTATCCCCCGCAAAGTACCCTACTGACCCACCCAGGTCCAGGGTGATTTCTCTGTAGACCTTCCATGATTGGGAAAAAGAGAGGTTTATATAGGTACCCGGAAATTCAGTTATGTCGCGGTAGATTGCCAATGTCGGTTTGGCAATCGTGTCATAAGTTACACTGATATAAAGCTCCTCTGTCTCCGGGGAATATTTTGTGGCATAGTAAAGATATCCACCGGTAAGCTCGAGTTTCCCGAGGTTATAAGTGTAGCTCAAGGTCAAATCCGTCTCATTAAAGCTTTTCTGTCCGGGGCGGTCAGGAGTAAAAGACTGGGTGGCATGTTCATAACTGTCTATATTGCTCCAGAATGATACGGAGAAGCCCCTGTAAGCTATGCTAAGGCAAGGTTGGAAGACAATGCTGTGAGCGCTGTATTCATAGCCCCTGGACACATACTGGCTGAATACTCCAAGACCAGCTTTACCCGTCACTTTTGCTTCTTCTGCAGCAAAACATGCGCTTTCCCCAAGCAACGATATCATAGCAATCGCAACGACCAAAACCCTTATCTTCATTTTTTCTCCTCCTATTTTTTCCATCAACTCTCGTGTCACCATGTTCCGATGGACTGATCGCTCAACTGCATCAACTGTTTAAAGAAGATCTCCACCGAGGCGGCAAACATCGCTTGTTCTCGCTCGTTTTCCTTGGGCATCGTCCGGGGCTGCTCTCAGCGACGATCGACTACCCCTCTTTTTTCTTGCTCAATAGTTTTCGCAGGAGGAAAGAGGCCAGGACGATCACTCCTACGCCCAGACCCGCCGAAAGGATATATCCCAGGCTGGATTTTACCAACCCCTTGCCCTCCCAACTTTTCAAGTTATAATCGGGCACAGGAGCGGACCAGAGGTCGGCTACTTTTTTTAATCCTTCCGGAATAAACCCCACCATTTTTTCGATCTCTTCCAGGCTCCACTCTCCCCAGGCTGGCCCGGATTTGAACACATCCGGCAAGATCAGGCCGACGGGCGAAATTAACATTAAAAGAACCAGCCCCCACCAGAGTCTTTTCGTTCCTTTCATTTCGCCACCTCCATCGGTTCCAGCATGGAAGGCTCGGTGCGCTGGAAGTAGATAACCAGCAGGCCCGTGAGTACAGCCTCCATGATGCCGAAAAGAAAGAGATGCTGGGCGGCCATCACCGGCACAGCCACCTCCAGGGGATAGGGGAAATATAGCGGCCGCCCATCCGGCCCTTTTGCCAGAAGCGGCTGCAGGCCAAACATGACTGCCGTGGTTACAGCCGCCACGTTCAGCCCGACGTATCCAGCGACCGCCCCGGCAAGCCACCTTCGCCGGGAGGTCGTCGTAGCCCCTTTGCTGATCAGACGGTAAACTAGGTACCCTACCATCGGCATCACGAGGGCCATGCTGAAACAATTGGCCCCGATAGCCGTGATCCCGCCATCGCCGAATAGCAACGCTTGAATGACTAGGGCAATGGAGATGGCAATTAGGGCTGCCCAGGGGCCAAGGAGAATGGCTACGATCACTCCCCCCACAGCATGACCGGTGGACCCCCCCGGGATGGGAATATTGAACATCATGATGACAAAGCTAAAAGCCGCGCCCAAAGCCAGGAAAGGGACCTGCCGTTGCCTCAAAGTGCGGCGCACCAGCTTTGAGGCCAGAGCCCAGATTGGCACCATCACTCCATAAAGCAGGCCGTAAGTTGCCGGCCCCAAGTATCCATCAGGAATATGCATATAATTCTCCTTTCCCAATAGGGTAATATTTTTTTAAGTATCGTGCTACTCACTGATAAAAAAATTTGCTCCCTGTATCAGCTCAAATCTTTTCCCGTAGTGGTCAGGGAAAGTTTCCCGTGCTTCACTCCCTTGGTTCCGATCAGCCGATCGCTGATTTTTTTGATTTCCTCGCCTTTCCCCCTGACGATCAACACCTCCAGGCAATTGTGATCATCCAGGTGAATGTGGGTGGTGGAAATAATGGACTGGTAATACCGGTGTTGCAGATGAGTCAAGACATCGGAAAGCTCTCGGGTGTGATGGCTGTAAACGATGGTGATTGTTCCCAACATCTCTTCGGAACCTGCTTCCCACTCCGCCTGCACTAAGCTATCGCGGATCATATCCCGGATGGCTTCCGAGCGATTGGTGAACCCCTTCCGGGATATGAGCTGATCGAATTTCCTAAGAAGGTTGCTATCCGTCGAAATGCCGAAGCGAGTGATCTCAGACATAGGCTTTCTCCTTTGAGTAACACAAATATAAAAAATATGGCACCAAATGTCAAGACTTTTTTTAGCCCGACCACCTAAAATTCCAAGCTTCCTCAGCTTTCTCCGAAGATCACCACAGAAATTACCAGCACCTGGGTCGCTCTCCTCCGCTTGGATTAGGGGGTTGCTTAAGAACGAAGAGATGACGGCCAAGCAGGTGTGGCGCCTTTTTCGGGTTGTGGATTCACATTGACATTAAGTTAAAGAAGAAGTATAAAAAATACATTTCTTTCTGCAAAGGAGGTGAAAATAATGGGGAAGCCCCAGACGCCCCTTTCTCTTGTTTGAAGGGCCAGGTTCGGCCCGATGAGGCCTAGGTTAGGTCTCAACTTAACCAGAAGGAGAGGGGAAAAGGGGGCAGCCCCGATTCATTCCTATCTTTCCCTTTCCTGAGAGGATGGCCCTCGTTTATCTCCCTCCTTTGAATTAATTTGGATATTGACTGCCTTCGATTACTTTTTCACTCTTGACCCCAATTCAATCCTGGCGGACCTATCTTCGCCAGTGTAAAAGGACCCGGAGCGGCCCACGCTCCTCTGGCCATCTCCCTTTTGGTGGGCCTGGGCGTGGGTTTTTTGGCTCAGAGGACACGCTTTTGCACCATGGGAGCGATCAGGGATGTGATCCTCATGAGAGACTTCCACTTATTCAGCGGGATTCTTGCTCTGACGACCGCAGCCTTGATTTCTAACTTGCTTCTGGGGCAATTCCATCCAGGCTTTGTCAACCAGCCCATCGCCCATGATCATCACCTTTGGAATTTTCTGAGCATGGCATTAGCCGGTTTGGCCTTTGCTCTCGCCGGAGGATGCCCGGGCAGACAATTGATTCTTTCCGGAGAAGGAGATGGGGATGCAGCAATTTTTGTCTTGGGAATGATCGTGGGAGCCGGCTTTGCTCATAACTTCGCTATGGCCAGTTCTCCCAAGGGCCCCGGAGCTTTCGGACCGGCAGCCGTTACCATCGGCCTCATCTTCTGCATCGTCATCGCATGGGCAATGCGCGAAGGAAGCAAAATATGAGCGAGAGAATTGATGCCCGAGGGCTGTCATGCCCCCAGCCCGTGATTTTGGTAAAAAAGGCTATAGAAAAAATGGAAAAAGGAAATTTGGAAGTTTTGGTGGATACCGTTGCATCGAAAGAGAATATTTCGCGGATGGCCCGAAATGCGGGGTATGAGGTGATGGTAGAGGAAAAGGCCGGGGAATTTTTATTAATAATCATTAAGGAGTAATCAAAAAGATGGAAAAGAAATTGATCTACTTCGACAATGCCGCCACCTCCCATCCAAAACCTGAAGGTGTGATCCGAGCGATGAATCATTTTCTTAAGGAGGTCGGCGCCAACCCGGGGCGCTCCGGGCATCGCCTTTCTATCGAAGCCGGGAGAATCATCTATGAAGCACGGGAGGGGGTTTCCCAGCTCTTCGGGGTCCGCGACTCATCACGGGTTATCTTCGGGCTGAACGCCACAGAAGCCATCAATCAGGGGTTGAAAGGGCTCCTTCGGCCTGGAGACCATGTGATCACTTCTTCCATGGAGCACAATTCGGTCATGCGCCCCCTGCGGGGGCTGGAAAAAGAAGGGCTGGAAGTTACGGTGATTCCCTGTTCCCCTGAGGGTTTCCTGGACCCTGAGGATGTGAACAAGTCTATAAGAAGGGCCACCAGAATGGTCATCCTGAATCATGGTTCGAATGTGGTCGGAACCCTTCAACCTTTGTCCGATGTGGGAGAGATCTGCCAACAGCACGGAATTCTCTTTTTTGTGGATGCAGCCCAGACAGCTGGTGCGATACCTATTGATTTAGGACGACAAAAAATTGATCTTCCGGCTTTTACCGGCCACAAAGCCCTCTTCGGTCCTCAAGGGACGGGCGGTTTGATCATCGCAGAAAGGGTGGATGAAAAAAAATTGGTTCCTCTGAAACGGGGAGGCACTGGAAGCCGCTCAGAGTCAGAAGAACAGCCAGATTTTTTGCCCTTCCGTGAAGCTCATTCCGGTCCCCCGCCACCTCAGCTCGGACTGCGGGGTCTCCCTGCGCATCCCCTGGGAGCGAAGGGAAATGATCCGCAGCCTCCTGGAAGAGGAAGGGGTGAAGATCGGCGGGATATACCTTTTACCAAACAAAAAAACCTAGTTTCATCGTAAATTAGGGTGGTAGGGAGAAATCCGCAGCTGTCGGCGAAGCGGCAACCGAAGTAGGGGAAATAATTTATTTTGTTTGCAAGAACCCCTTAGCCCACGACCAGTCGTGTTCTCTGTGGTGAAAGAATTTTAATAGACAGCATCTGGGAAGGTGCATACGGAGCGGGGCTTGCCCACCATCAGGTACATCCTTGGTGAAGTCCACCCTTCTTCAAGCACGTCATCATCAATCTCACTGATCACCCCATCATGGATGGCCCAGGAGCGGCCCCGAATGGTTTTTTCGAACCGGGGTTGACGGAAAGGACTCGAGGAGTCAAGCTTTTGGAAGAGGATTCCGCCGGGTTGGAAAGCCTGATGGATGCGTTGCATGCGCTTGAAACCTTCGAAGTATGTAAAGCCGCAGCGCTCATAAACAATGGCATTGTGGTAGAAAAGAGCCTCCAGGCTGATGGTTTTAATGTCCAGGATTTTGGCAAAGTGTTCCAGGCAAGCAATGACTTCCCGAGTCAATCCCAACCCCTTGCGGATCTGTCCAGGCGCCAGGCCAGCGCGCAAGGCCCGTTCCTCTTCAGGGAGGTTGCGCGACGCCCTTCCCCAGAGAGTATCCCGGCCCTGCTCGTCGATGTCGATGTTGAATCTTTCTTCGTTCGGGTCATTGACCACCATAAAATCCCAGTTGAGTTGGGTATAGTCCACGGTATCGGAAAGCTGGATGGAGTAGATGGGGTCCTGATCCTCAGGTTTGCGCTTCACTTCAATCATCGCTGTCTCCTCCCTCTCCGGACAGTAGAAGCGCACCAGCCGATTCCCTTCGTAATCGGTAAAAGTCAGCGGATTGATCTGAAAACGCTTGAAGAGTGAAGGAGGGATGAGCAGCCGGTAAAGACCCTCTTTCTGGCTTTGAGACATATGGTTGATGCGCTGAATCCAAGGCATCGTAAGTGCCTAAAGTGAAATAAAGTGAGCTAAAGTGCCCAAAAGACCGTGAGCGCGCAAGTCGCGCACTCACGCTCTCACGCCTCACCTTTTTTACTGACACTGACACTCACACTAACACTGTCTTTAAAGCAAGGCTTCAACCCACTGATTGGCACTCATTTCCTGATCGATAAGCTTAAGGAATTGGTGAACCTTGAACTCATCTTTCCGCCCCAGCGAGGGTTTGGCTTTTTCTAACCACTCCATGGTCTGAAACGTATCCGCCCTGGTTAGGATCAAAGGTAGGGAGTGCTCGTGGGCAACTTTGAGGACGAGTTCGCCGGGGGATTTCCCACCCGTAAGGATGATCCCCCCAACGGTCTTTTCCGTCTGAGTTGGCTGGCCCAGGCCGACCAGAATAATCTTGTTATAGACCTGCTTGAAGATTGAAAGAGAACCCAGCAGGTATTTCGATCCAATGGTGAAAGTCTCGATCAAATTCCCTGCGCGCTCGGGGCTGCAGAGAATCTGGCCGTCGACCAAGTCGGCGATGGTGGAGACAGTTAAGGCTGCCAAGATTGGGTCTTCGGGGATGGCCGCAACGGAGTTCACCCCTTTTTCCTTAAGGAAGGGAACGACCTTGGTCCTTACATGGTCCATTCTGTCAGGGGAGACATGATTAATGATGGCAGATTTTACGCGGCCTTCGAGAAAGGAGTTCAACGAGAGCAAGGAGTAGAGGGTCAGGTTGTCTCGCTGGTAGCGGTCCACCAGAAGCACAGAGGCGTCGAATAATTTGACCAGGACACTATCAGAAAGTCCGGAAAGCCCCCCTCCAAAGAAGATCTCTTCGGCTCCCATGATCAGGATCACATCTTTCCCCAAAGAAATCTCTCGGAATGCCCCTTTGATCTTTTCGGTCAGCCGCTCCCCATGGCTCCCCGAAACTTCGGCAATTAAATTTTCTGTGAGCATCACCGGACAGAGGGCCTCTTCCGGTTCCGAGAGGCCCAAAACATCTTTGATGAGAAGAACATCGGCATCGCAAAAACCACTTTCAGCAGAGGTGCCCGTATCCGGAAGCAAGCCATAGGGCTTGAAAAACCCCACCTGTAAACCCTTCTCTTTCAGCTTGACGGCTAAAGCCCAGGTGGCCAGGGTTTGGCCGGGTTCGCCGCCAGTGGATCCGATGAAGATCGAACGCATGGGTGACCTCCGATGATTCACCGCGGAGACCGCAGAGAACGCAGAGGATATTGATTTATGAATTTCGTAGGGGCGATTCACGAATCGCCCCTACTTGGCTGACACTTTCACTTTTTTGTGTACACCAGGTTGATGGGATGGCATTTGTCACAGGCCTGGTTGCGTGGATGGGCCTCGTGACAATGATAGCAAGTCTCCATCCGTGGACGATTGGTCCGCGGAGAGTATGTATCGTGCTCGATGTTGAAATGGCAATCGATGCATAACGCATTTTTCTCGGCATGAAGCTTATGCGAGATCTTCACAATCCGGACGCTGTGCAAGTCGGTTTGTTCCCCCCGAGGGATGCTTTGGTGGCAGCGGAGACAGTTTTTATTCATCAGGTCATCACTGGCATAATATGTGCTGGGGAAGATCTCTCCCGGCTTCGCGTGGCAATCCGTACAGGTAACCGATGCCGGATGAGCGCGGGAGGGGAGCCATCTCTCGGTTGGATTCTGATTCCGGTGACAACTTAGGCAGTAAAAGGGATGGGTCGTGGTAAATAGCACCAATCCTAAAGTGGGGATGGCGGCCAGGATTAGGATGATCACAGTGATTAAAGCCCAGGTTCGCTTGGACCATTTCGGCAACGGTGGAATTTTCATAACCAGTTCTCGGTATCTTCCGGATCTCAAGCTTTCGTAACAGTCACTTTCGTATCATTCCAGGCTACCCCACCTGAGACCGGGTCAAAATCAGCCATAATGAGAGCGTTGGGGCTTCCCCCATTTCCTTCCTCACTCCACCAGAGTAACGCTGTATCAGAATCGCTACTTTTTTCTTTCTTGGCCCTGGCAATTCTTCCCAACTCCCAATGTCCCAAGCCTTCGGCCAGGCTCACCACTCTCGGATGGATCCCATAGGTGAGACGCACTCGGAGAATGAGGCTTCCCACCTTTGACGAGACCCTGACGCGATCTCCTTCCCGCAGGCCGTTGGCTCGAGCCGTTTCGGCATTTATCCATAGGGGGTTGTCATGCATAATTTCAGAGATCCATTTTGAATTGGCCAGGCGCAAGGTCATGACGTTAGCCCGATAAACGGTCAGGATCAGTTCGTCATCTTTTATCCCCTGGTGGGTCTCGATGGGAACATAAACCGGCAAAGCGGGCAGCCCCCTTTCCTGAAGTCTCTTGGAGAAGATCTCAAATTTTCCCGATGGAGTGGGAAAGCCTTTCTTCTCGAAGGAGCGGTAAAGCGGCTTCGCTCCTGGGTCGAACCACACCCCTTCTTTTTTCACGGCCTCGAGGCCTCCAGCCTGGGAAAGTCCTGGGATTTTCTCAGCGGTTTTTCTGATGAAATCCTCGCTATTCGTGTAGGGGAACGCTTTCTTAAGATCGCCGCCAATCCGCCTGGCTAACTCGATAAAGGTATCGCCGATGGACATGGATTTCCCCAACGGGGGGACCATGGGTTGCCGGATACTGACGAAAGGAACGAGGCCCATGGCTGGCCGGGTTTCTAAATTCCAACTCTCCAGATAGGAAGCCATGGGTAGCAGGAAATCTGCTAAGGCGCCGGTCTCCGTAAGATGCGTGTCTGCTACCACTAAGAAGGGGATGCGCTTCTCGTCTTTGAGGGTCTGGAGAACCTCAGCTGTGTTCGGGTTGGCATAAGCCGGATTGGCCATAAAAGAGAAGTACATCTCCACTTTGGCTTTCCCTTCTTTGAGGGCGGCAAAGGCCTGTGGCGAAGTAGAAAAAGGACTCTTTAATTTGGGCGTACCCAGCTCCATCATCCGCGGCAGACAGCACCCGCCCGGAATATCGATGTTGCCGACGACTGCGTTCAAGAGGGCAATGCAGCGCTCATTGAAGGTCCCATTCTGGTGGCCGCTTACTCCCCGTCCGGTGATGGTGGCGGCAGGCTTTGTTTGGGCAAATTCCCTGGCCAACCGCCGAATATCCGCCGCCTTGACGCCGCTAACCTTCTCAGCTTGCTCAGGCGCATACTGTTTCAGATGCTCGAAGAGCTTGGGCAGGGGGAAATTCGTCCAGTGGGTGAGGAAGGCTTTATCATAGAGCCCCTGCTCCAGGATATGTTGGGCCATGGCCAGGGCGACCATCCCATCTGTCCCTGGCTTTACCGGAAACCATTCATGACTCTTGGCCGCAGTGTTGGAGAGGCGAACGTCGAAAGTCACGAGCTTGGCGGCGTTAGCCATTTGCCCCTCGATGATCCGCTGAGCTAGGCCGATGTATTGTTCATCATTTTCAAAGGGATTCGCCCCGAAGTTTAGAATGAAGCGGGATTTGGCTGCATCAAGAACCGCGGACTCCGTTCCCCAGGTGAACGCCTGTCCTATCTGCTTATTAGGATTGATAAATTCGGTATCTGGGAAGATCGTTGGAGAGCCATATGCTTTAAAAAAATTCAGGGCTAAAAGCTCTTTGGATCCTGCAGTACCCATTTCTACCCAGAGCGCCTCTGTCTTTCTTTGACGGCGCAGAGCGGTGAGCCTCTTGGAAATCTCCTCGAAGGCCTGATCCCAAGATATCCGGCTCCACCGGCCCTCTCCCCGCGCGCCGGAGCGCTTTAAGGGATAGAGGAAGCGGTCGGGGTCATAAAGAATATTGACCCCGGCATGGCCTCGCGAGCATATCTTTCCTCGATTATTGGGGTGCTTGGGATTCCCAGTGATTTTGACCAGCCGACCTTCATGAACCTCCCCAAGAATCCCGCAACCCGCCGGACAAAGAAGGCAGGTGCTCGCAATGGTGGAAGGCATTCTAACCGTGCGCATAATTTTTTTGGGTGACTCTGGCGGGGGACTCAGGCAGCCCACTAAAGAACCCCCCAGGCCGGCCACGGCGGCGCTGGTGAACCCAAACTTTAAAAAATCGCGTCTGGTAAAGTTAGCCATGGAAAACTCCTTGGGCTTCAAACCAAGGGCAGAAATTCACCGCCCCAAATGATCATGTAGCGCACGAAGAAGAAGCAGATATCTCCCATTATCTTAATGCAACATCACGCTCTGGCCGCCCAGCACGATGAGGATGCGCATGGCCAGAATTCCGCAAAGGATGAAAGCACAAGCAGTGCATTGCCCTATGGGATGAAGCCTTATTCGCTTGATAGAAAGCAAGATTAAAGGAATCACCCCTCCCAGGGTAAGCTCCACCCCCAAAAATAGAGGAGCTAATTTCCCTTGAGTGAGCAATTGATAGGTTAGGTACTCTTCCGCCTTTGAGTTGGCCAACACGGTGAGGTCGCTGGCCATGAGAAATAGTTCGACAATTAAAAAGAGATACATCATGGTGACCAGGGTATTGATGATGCGTAAATCCGCAGCCTTTTGTTCCTCATTCTGATTCTTAGCGAAATAGCGGCAGCGGATATGCCCAATAATGATAATCAGCGCGAGCCCGGAAACCATGGCGGAAACCAGGAAAAGAATGGGGTTTAAGGAAGTATTCCAGAAGGCTCGGCCCTTTTCCAAGGCCAGGCTAAAACCAGTGTAACCGTGCACGCTGACCGCAATGGGCAAACCAAAGAGACCCCAGATTTTGGCCGGATGGTAGTTTTCTTTAAGCACATACCAAGCGTAGACCAAACCGATCGGGGGATAGGCGGTCAAGAAGAAAGCGCCCCAGGTAACGGCCGAGCGGAAATTAAGAAAGGGGAAAAGATGCCAGAACCGGAGCATCTGAGTAAGGTCAAATAGAAGAAATAGAGGGGCGGTAGCGAAAACGATCAGTGCGCCCACCGCTCCGATCTTGCCAATGGGCTTCCACTCCTGTTTTCCCATCAGAACGGCCACTACCGAAGTTGTGTAGAAACCCATACTCAGACCGGTGATGTAGAAGTAAATGGCAATAAAGTACGCCATCGGAATGACATAGGGAACGTTATAAATTACTTGTGCACTCGCTTCCAAGGCGCTCCTCCTCGGGTTTCCATAGTCAGCATGTCGGCGTTTATGTAATAAACCATAGGACGGGTGTTCATATCCGGTTTCATAACCATGATGGGATTCGTATTAATAAGGCGAGAGACCTCACTTTGTGGATCATGGATATCCCCTATATAAAGGGCATTGGTAGGACAGGCCTCCACGCAGGCTGGTTTTAATCCTCTGTCCAGCCGATGGGCGCACCAATGGCATTTTTGCACAATGGGCATTAAAGGATTGACATAGCGCATGTCGTAAGGGCAGGCCGACATGCACATGCGACAGCCAATGCACCGGTGGGGGTTCACCATCACAATTCCATCCGGACGGCGGTAGGAGGCATTTACTGGACATACATGTACGCATGGGGGATTGTCACAATTGTTGCACAGAAGTGGCAGGAAAGTCCCGATTACCCTCGGATACTCTCCACGCTCCACCTGCTTTACCCAGGTGCGCCACACTCCCAGGGGTACCTGGTTCTCGCTCTTGCAGGCCACGGAGCAAGTGTGGCAGCCGATGCATTTCCTTAAATCGATGACCATTCCATAGCGAACATTAGGCATGGGACTTTCCCCGCAGAAAGACTCCGATTGGCCATATGAGATTTTCCACGATCGAAGCTCAGAATCCGGCGGAAGCAGGAAGAGCCGGCCCGCCTGGCAACGGGCCGGCTAGGCCTCAATTTGAATGAGTGAGTCCGAAACTAAAGTTTTCCAATAAGGATGAAGGTAACCACCAAGACGTAAATCACCAAAGATTCAATCAAAGCCAACCCCACGATCATCGGGATAAAGATCCTGGGTTGGGCTTCGGGATTGCGGGCAATGCCCTCTAAGCCTGAGGCAATTGCCCTTCCTTGTGCTAAGGCTCCGCCAAAGGCTGCGATGGCAATTCCGAAGCCACAAGCCAGGCCAATAAACTTCTTAACATCTTGGCTTAAAGGTTCTTTCTCGGCGGCAAAAGCAAGCGAACCAAATAAGCAGCTCAGCACCAGGATTAGGGAAAAAATCCGCACCGCTTTTTTGACCATTCCCTGTTACCTCCCATCATGGAATGCTTTTCTTTTTTTAACTTTTAACTTTCGACTCTTAACTTCTTAGTGTTCGGCCTCTTCAATGGCGAAGGAAATATACATCGTCGAAAGGAGAATGAAGATGAAGGTCTGAATAAGGGATACAAAGACCCCCAAAACCATGGCCAGGGGCGAAACAAGAAGCACAAGCAGGGAAGGAGCCAAAAGGGCCATGGAGAGAAGCATATGGTCCGCCATGATGTTGCCGAAAAGGCGCATGGAAAGCGAGAGTGGACGGGCCAGATGGGTGATGATTTCGATGATGAAAATCAGGGGAGAAAGCCACCAGACCGGCCCCAGAAAATGTTTGATGTATCTGAAGCCGTGGGCCTTAATCCCGTAGTAGTGCGTGGCAAAGAATACGATCAGGGCACAGGCCACGGTAGTATTTAGATTGTCCGTCGGCGGAAGGAAGCCGGGAACAAGACCAAGAAGATTAGAAAAGAGGATGAAAAATCCCAGAGTGCCGATCAAGGGCAGGAACTCTCTGCCCCGCGGCCCGATGATGTCGTCCACAAATTTCAAAATGGCTTCGGCCAATAGTTCGAAGATATTTCGCAAAGTAAGCCGATCGGAAGGGATGAGGGCCTCTGCCGGATCGCTGGAAGCTACCTGGCGAAAGCCCAGGTAAGCCAGAAGAGTCAGGACCGCAAGTACAAAAAGGGCGATGGAAACCTGAGGAGGGAGGTTACTCAGTAAGGGCAGGAAAGAGAACCATATGAAAGGAGCGTGTTCAGCCATCAGGAGTCTCCTCTTTCCGCCCGCAGCGATCCCCGGATGACCTCATAGAGAATGCCCAAGAGCAGAGTGGATATGCCCACGATGAAAGCGATGGCATCCACCCCCGCAAAACGCAGGATAAGGAAGATCATCAGCACTAGGGCAATAAATTTAATCAGAGCCTGAAGGCTGTGAAGCAATTTTCGATCAAAAAACACTTTTTCCATGATTCGCCAAAGCCAGTGGAAATTGAGGATGGCCACTGCTCCACCCAGAATCAGTCCAAATGAAATTTCCCAGCTTTGAAACCAAAGGCTGACCAACAGGAAGAGAACCAAAATCTGGGCACTTCTTTTTTCGATGGAGATGAGCTTCCTGGTTTCCTGCTGCCGCGTCAATACCGGGCGGTTACTTTTTGCGCTGGGTTTTAGCAATTTCTTTCATTAAGGAGAAAAGACTGCGAAAGCCTGCAACCGCTCCCAGAATTAGGAAGATTAAAGTTAGCCACGGCCCAGTGTCAAAAAATCGATCTAAATAATATCCGATGGCCGCGCCGATGGCCACCGAGAAGCCCATTTCTAAGCCAATGGCGCTGTAGCGCATGACCTGCTTGTAGAGCTTCCTTCTGTTCTCCTCCATCGGCCTCCGGGCCGCTTGCCCTCATCCCCTTCCTTCACATGATCAACTGTCTCAGACCATCCCGAGGTCTTTTGAGATTCCTCCGTTCAAATAAAATGAATGAATATTCATTCAAGATTGTTAGCACAAGGGGAAAGATATTGTCAAGGTTTTTTTAAAGATTTTCAATTTTCCTGACACCTTTTTATCAAAACAACGCATCCAGTGCATCCACCGCAGCCTTTAAAGTATTCTCCACATCTTTTCTGCTATGGGCTAACGAGATAAAACATGCTTCAAACTGGGAGGGTGGCAGCCAAACCCCGGCTTGCAGCATTCGTTGAAAATATTTAGCATATTGATTCGTATCAGATTTTTTGGCCGAACCATAATCAAAAACTTCCTCCCCAGTGAAGAAAAGCGTGAACATGGACCCGATCTGGTTGATTCTGACCTGAACCCCCTTTTGAGAAACAAGGTCTTCCAGCCCCTGACAAAGTCCTTTCGTCATTAGCTCAAGCTTCTTATAAACCCCTTTCTGCTGAAGGAGCTCGAGAGTGGCCAGTCCACAAGTCATGGCCAGGGGGTTTCCGGAGAGAGTGCCGGCTTGATATATTGGCCCCAGAGGAGCAATTTTTTCCATAACCTCTCTGCGCCCTCCATAGGCTCCTACTGGCATTCCTCCTCCAATGACTTTGCCCAGGCAGGTGAGGTCGGGTGTGACGTCAAAAATTTTCTGACCCCCTCCGTAGATGAGACGAAATCCAGTAATCACTTCGTCAAAGATCAGGAGGGCACTGTTGTTGTGGCAAATCTCCTCGAGACCTTTCAGGAACCCTTGCCGGGGAAGGACAACCCCCATATTCCCGGCCACGGGTTCAACAATAACACAGGCGATTTGGGAAGGATTTTGGTGGAACAGAGTGGAAACAGCCTCAAGGTCATTGTACGGGGCAACTAGGGTAATCGCAGCCAAAGGCTGAGGAACCCCAGCGCTGTCAGGGACTCCAAAAGTAATGGCTCCTGAGCCAGCCTTTACCAAGAAGCTGTCGGCATGGCCATGGTAACAGCCCTCGAATTTGATGATTTTGTCCCGGCCAGTGAAGCCACGGGCAACCCGGAGGGCGCTCATCGCTGCTTCAGTCCCAGAGCTGACCATCCGCACCAACTCCATGGAGGGAATTGCCTTGGAAATCTTTTGGGCCAACCGAACTTCCAGCTCCGTAGCCGCGCCATAACTCCACCCTCTGGAGAGAGCCCGGGACATGGCTTTGCGGACATGGCGGTTGGCATGGCCCAAAATCATCGGCCCCCAGGAGGACACGTAATCGATGTAAATCCCGCCATCCGCATCATATACTTTTGATCCCCTGGCCTTGGAAACGAAGAGGGGCTCAAGTCCGACAGCCCGAAAGGCTCGAACTGGGCTATTGACCCCCCCGGGGATAACCTTCTTAGCCTCGGCAAAAAGCCTTTTGGATTTTACATTTTTCATAGGCCCCCCTTAAAACAGTGAAATTATTTTTTCCACCGCAGAGAGCGCAGAGGTCTGTGTTCTCCGCGGGCTCGGCGGTGAAAAATTACCGGCTCTCAAAGTAGCGCATACTCGACTTCTTATGCTCTCGCTTGGAAAAGAGGAGCCGATAATTTTTTATACCAGTTTCTTTTGATATCTTCTGAGCCACCAGGCGGCAATCTTTTTCACTTCGACCATGAACCATCGTGTATAGATTGAAGTCCCACCGGGGATGCGCAGGACGAAGGTAACAATGGCTGACCGTCGCCAAGGAGGCCATGGCCTGGCTAACCCGAAGGGTTTGATCGTCTGGAACCTTCCAGACTACCATCGCATTTCCCAGATAGCCGGCCTTTTGATGGCGCAGGATCGCTCCAAAGCGCCGGATCATTCCCTGGCGCAGAAAAAACTTAACCCTTTTTAGGAATTCTTTTTCACCCCAGCCGATTTGGCGGGCTAAAGGTTCGAAGGGGGTAGGGGAGATGGGGAGATCTCCCTGAATCTGGCGGATCAATTTTTTATCTTCTTCGCAGAGTTTCATCAGATTGAAAAAACATGAGGAATTTTTATGAAAATGGCAATGATTTATAGCATAGGAGTAAAAGCGGAGTCAATGTATCTTAATAAAAATACAAGATCGACCACCTTAGTTAAAGTTTGCTAAAAAAAACTTGACAAGATATTCCAGTTTTGTTAATTCAATACTCCGAATGCTGAATGCTGATTCATTCATTTTGGTGGTTCCTTTTTTTTATTTTAGCGCCATGAAATGATGATTTTCTCTTTGGAATAGGGGGATTCATATGTCTTCCGAGGTCCAGGTGCATATATTTGTGTGCCGTGGTAATATTAAATAAACCAAGGAGAGCAAAGCTTCTATGTGGACCGATTACATTCCCATTTTTATATTCTTCGTGGTGGCCGTAGGTTTCGCTTTGACTACGATTTTTCTATCCGCGATTATTGGCAAGCGAAAAGTAACCCCCCAGAAGATGCTTCCGTACGAATGTGGAATGGACCCCATCGGGGCAGCCCGCAAACCATTTTCCGTGAAGTTTTACATCATCGCGATGCTTTTTATCATCTTCGATATTGAGGCTGTTTTTCTTTACCCCTGGGCTGTGGTTTTCAAAGACCTGAAGATCTTCGGCCTCGTGGAGATGGCCGTGTTCATTGCCATCCTTCTGGTGGGTTTCATTTACGTCTGGAAAAAAGGAGCCTTGGAATGGGAATAGAAACTCACTTGGGTAATAATGTTCTGACCACATCTCTGGAGAAGCTGGTCAATTGGGCGCGCCGTTCTTCTCTCTGGCCGGCGGGATTCGGTTTGGCCTGCTGTGCTTTGGAGATGATTGTCGCCGCCGCCGCCCGATATGACCTGGCTCGCTTCGGCATGGAGGTATTCCGCCCCTCCCCCCGGCAGGCGGACTTGATGATCGTCGCTGGCACGGTCACGAAGAAAATGCTTCCAGCTGTGGTGCGCATTTATGAACAGATGCCCGAGCCCAAGTGGGTAATCGCCATGGGCGCTTGCGCCTCAAGTGGAGGGATCTTTGATACTTATGCGACCGTTCAGGGAATTGATCAATACCTCCCGGTGGATGTTTATATTCCTGGATGTCCTCCACGGCCCGAAGCTTTGATTTATGGGATTCTCAAACTACACGAGAAAATCAGCCAAGAGAAACTGACGGAAAGGTAAAAAGCCATGGATCTGGATGGCCTTGTGAGCAAATTAAAAAAGGATTTTCCCGAATCGATTCTCGATGCCTCCACATTCCGGGGAGAAATCACGCTGCATCTGCGTACTCAAGACATCCTCCCGATCTGCCGTTTTTTGCACGATGCCCCCGAGCTTTCTTATGACTATCTTACTGACCTTTGCGGGGTGGATTATTACCCCCAAGAACCTCGATTCCAGGTCATTTATCATCTCTGCGCGATGAGAACCAGGTATCGGCTACGCTTAAAAGTCTCCCTGCCCGGCGTGAACCCGCGTTTAGCCTCGGTAGTTTCCGTCTGGCAAGGGGCGAACTGGCTGGAGCGCGAGGCTTTTGACATGTTCGGAATCACTTTTGATGGACACCCTGACCTGAGACGAATCCTCCTCACCCCGGATTGGGAAGGGCACCCGTTGCGCAAAGACTATCCACTTAGAGGCCAAATCAAGGCGGCTGGCGAGGAGGA
This sequence comes from Deltaproteobacteria bacterium, assembly GCA_016234425.1. Lineage (GTDB taxonomy): Bacteria > Desulfobacterota > SM23-61 > SM23-61 > SM23-61 > JACRCA01. Next base: position 20,845 of record JACRCA010000142.1, read on the forward strand.
ATAGAGGCCATGGCGAAAACTGAGACGATGATCATCAACATGGGGCCCCAACACCCCAGCACCCACGGGGTATTACGGATTCTCCTGGAGCTTGACGGTGAAGTGGTGGTCAAGGCCACTCCGGACATTGGCTTCCTTCACCGGGGCTTAGAAAAGCTGGCCGAGAGCAAAACCTACCATCAATGTATTCCATTGACCGACCGTCTAGATTACGTGGCCGGGATGTCCAATAACTTGGCCTATGTTCTGGCGGTGGAAAAGCTCTTGGGAATTGAAGTTCCTCCTCGGGCCCAAGCCATCCGGGTTTTGCTCTGTGAACTGCAAAGGATCGCCAGCCACCTCTTCTGGCTGGGAACGCACGCCCATGACATCGGGGCCATGACCCCTCTCTTCTATTCCCTTCGGGAGCGGGATGAAATTCTCTTCCTGTTTGAGATGGTTTGTGGTTCTCGCCTGACGCCATCCTACTTTCGCGTCGGAGGCCTGGTGGAAGATTTACCCGATGGGTTTGAGGCCAAATGTCGGGAATTTATTAAAACTTTCCCCTCCCGGGTGGACGAATACGAAACGCTGCTGACGAAGAACAAAATATGGATGCGGCGGACTCAGGGCGTGGGGGCGATCTCGGCAGAGGAAGCCATCAACTGGAGTCTGAGCGGGCCCATCCTGCGGGCTTCGAACGTGAACTGGGATATCCGCAAAGCAATGCCTTATTCGGGGTATGACAATTATGAGTTTATCGTCCCCATGGGAAAAAATGGGGATGTTTACGATCGTTACCTGGTAAGGCTGATAGAGATGCGCCAGAGTAATGAAATCGTCCGCCAGGTTTTGGCTAAGATGCCCGCCGGGGAGGTAAAGGCTGAAAATCCGCAAGTGGTCTACCCCCCCAAGGAAAAGGTGCAGGAAAGCATCGAAGCATTGATTCATCATTTTCACATCGCCAGCGAAGGCTTCCCAGTCCCGGAGGGGGAAGTTTACACCAGCATCGAGTCTCCCAAGGGGGAATTGGGATTCTATCTGATCAGCGACGGGAGCGGCAAACCCTGGCGTTTCCGAGTACGTCCGCCATCTTTCATTAACTTGGGCGCATTGCCCAGGTTGGTTAAGGGAATGCTGATTGCCGATGTGGTGGCCATCATCGGCTCCATCGACATCGTCCTGGCTGAGGTAGATCGGTGACCGGAGAGAGAGAGTTTCGCCATGAAGCTGCAGGAGATCGTTGATAAACTAGGAATGAAGCCCCTTTCGGCCTTATCCAGGCTGACCCAGGAATTCTCGAGTGGCTATGTGAGCGACCTGCTCAGCGATGTGATGGCCAACGCCAAGGCTGGGGATGTATGGGTAACCCTGCAAGTCCATCAGAACATCGTGGCTGTGGCCAGCCTGAAGGAAATCGCCGGGATTATCATCATTGGGGGGAGAAAGCCGGAGAGAGAAACGATCGCTAAAGCGGAGGAAGAAAGTATTCCCATCCTCCTTACAGATCTCCCAGCCTTCGAAGTGGTGGGGTGGCTTTATCAGATGGGGATTTCCGGGAAGAGATGATCGGATTGGCCCGGTGCAAGACCTCTCTTTACATATTCTGGACATCGTGGAAAATTCCCTCGCCGCCGGTGCCCGGCGGGTGGAGATCAGAATTGAGGAAGATTTAAAGGCCGATCGGATGACCATAGAGATTGTGGATGATGGCTGTGGGATGGATGAGGATATGGTCAAACGAGCTTTGGACCCTTTTTTTACCACCAAGACCATCCGGCGAGTCGGGCTGGGGCTCCCGCTCTTAGCGGAAGCCTGCCGCATGAGCAATGGGCAACTCTGTTTAGAATCCTGTCCGGGAAAGGGAACGAAAGTAAGGGCTATCTTTCAGCATAGCCATATTGACCGCAAGCCTTTGGGCAACATGGGCGACACTTTGGTCACCCTAATTGTTGGCCATCCTGAAGTGGACCTCTATTATGAGCATCGGAAAGATGGAGCCCATTTTTCCCTGGATACCCGGGAGATAAAGGCTGAATTGGGGGATGTGCCCTTAAATGAGCCGCAAATTTTGTCTGCCCTTCGCGCAGGCATCTTTTCTGGCTTGCAGGAGTTGGGGATCTGAGGGAAGAAGCGTTTTGATCTAAGAAAGGCATGGACTATGACCGCGGAGAAAAGCCAAGGAGGGATTGCTTCCACAGAGGTCCCTCCGGAGCAATGGAAACGGATCGACGAGATCATTGAGAAGTACAAGCATAAGCAAGGAACCTTGATCCCTGTTCTCAAGGAGACGCAGGAGGTGGTTGGTTATCTTCCCCTGGAAGTGCAGCAGCACATCGCCGTGGGTTTGAGATTACATCCTAGCCAGGTCTACGGAGTGGTCACCTTTTATTCCCTTTTTACCATGACCCCCCGGGGGCGGCACACTGTCCGCGTCTGTCTGGGTACGGCTTGCTATGTGCGCGGAGGGCAATATATTGTAGACCTGTTGCGCAAAGAGTTTAACATAGATGTGAACCAGACCACCTCGGACCTTCGTTTTACGCTGGAAGTGATCAACTGTCCGGGAACGTGTGGCCTGGCACCGGTCATGTGTGTGGATGAGGATGTCCATGGGATCCCCGAGCCGGAAAAGGCTGTGGAAATTCTGAAGGAGTATCCTTAAACCCTCTGCCTTTCAGGGAGGATAGGAGATGGGTAAAATATCCCTTGAAGACCTAAAAAAAATCAAAGAATCCGTCGAGGCTACCGTCACCCTTCGTGAGGGTGGCTACCGGGCCAAAGTTAACATCCACCTGGGCACCTGCGGGATCGCCGCCGGGGCCCGAGGGATCATGACCGCGGTCATGGATGAAATTTCTAAACGCGATATCAAGGATGTGATCGTGACCACCTCTGGGTGCGCTGGGCTTTGCAGCCGGGAACCCATGATCACGGTGGAACTCTTGGGGGCCGCACCTGTAAAATACGTGGATCTGAATCCTGAGAAGATGCGGGAGATCTTCGCCGAGCACGTCCTGGGGGGAAAGATCGTGGAAAAATACGCTCTGGCCGTGGGAAGCGAGACGACGTTTTAGAATTTCGGGAGGGAATAAATGGCCGCAAAAGTTTTTCGGTCTCACATGCTCATTTGCGCAGGGACTGCATGCGTTTCCGGCAGATCGCTGAAAGTGCGGCAGCGTTTAGAGCAGGAGCTAAAAAATCGGGGACTCTCTGAAGAAGTGAAAGTAGTCATCACCGGATGTAACGGGTTCTGCGCCGAAGGCCCGCTCATGGTGGTCTACCCCGAAGGCATCTTTTACGGAAAGCTGAGCCCCGAAGACATGCCTTTGATTGTAGAAGAACACATCCTAAAGGGCCGGCCGGTTCCCAAGCTCTTTTACAAAGAGCCGGTCAAAAAAGAAGGCATCCCCCGGATGAAGGACATTCCTTTCTTCGGCCCGCAGGTTCTGCGTGTCCTGCGCAATCGGGGGTTGATCGATCCGGAGAATATCGACGAATACATCGCCAAGGATGGATACGTGGCGCTGCACAAGGCCCTTACGCAAATGAGCCCTGAACAGATTATTGCCGAAGTAAAGGAATCGGGTCTGCGAGGTCGCGGGGGAGCGGGTTTCCCCACGGGGGATAAATGGGAAGAAGCCAGAAAGTACAACCGCTTCCCTAAATACGTGATCTGCAACGGCGATGAAGGCGACCCTGGGGCGTTCATGGACCGGTCCGTCCTGGAAGCCGATCCCCATGCGGTCTTAGAAGGAATGGCCATTTGCGCAAAGGCCATCGATTCCCACGAAGGATATCTTTACGTCCGCGCCGAGTATCCCTTAGCCATCAAGCGACTGAACCAGGCCATCGAGCAGGCCAGGAACCTAGGCCTCTTTGGAAAAGATATCTTCGGCACGGGGTTTGACTTCGATGCTTTTGTTTACCCGGGGGCGGGAGCA
>JACRCA010000140.1 GCA_016234425.1 Deltaproteobacteria bacterium
ACCCCCTACGATGCCAAGGGGTTCATCAAGACAGCGATTCGGGATGATAATCCGGTTTTGTTCTATGAGCATAAGCTTCTGTATGGGGTAAAGGGGGAGGTTCCCGAGGAGGAGTATGTTCTTCCCCTGGGGAAGGCGGAAGTAAAGCGGGAAGGGAAAGACGTGACGATTGTTTCGTATGCCTGGACGCTGCATAAAGCGCTGCGAGCCTCCGAGCAGCTGGCCAGAGAAAGGATTGAGGCGGAAGTGATTGATTTGCGGAGTTTGCGTCCTCTGGATAAGGAATGCATCCTCAATTCTTTGCAGAAGACCTCCAAGTTGGTTACGGCCGAGGAAGGGACCAAGATGGGGGGAGTGGGAGCAGAGATTGCGGCGGTCGTGGCGGAAGAAGGCCTACAATATTTGGATGCTCCGGTCAAGAGGATCGCCGGGTCGGAGGTGATTATCCCCAGTTCGAGGTACGCGGATCAGATGGTCATTCCCCAGGTGGAAGATATTGTCAGGGGTGTGAAAGAGTTATTTTGAAAAAATTCCTAAATTGGGAGAAAAGAGACGATGGCCGTAGAGGTTAAGCTTTCGAGTCTGGGTGTTTCCATCACCGAGGGGACCATTGTGCGCTGGTTGAAGAAGGAGGGAGAACGGGTTGAGAAGGGCGAGATTCTGGCGGAGGTGGAGACAGAAAAGGTGAACTTTGAGATCGTGGCACCGGAGTCTGGAGTTCTCCTGAAGATTTTTTATGGGGAGAAGACCATTGCCAAGGCGGATGCGACAGTGGCCCTGATTGGGGCTGAGGGGGAAGACATCTCGGGTTATCTGGAGAAAGCCAGGGAAGCAGAAGCCGCGATCAAAAAGAGGGCTATTCCTTTGGCAAAAAGAGAGAGGATCGTAACAGGGGAGGTGAAAGCTTTCCCGGCGGCCAAGATCTTGGCCAAGCAGCATGGGATTGATATTGCTGAGGTTGTCGGAACGGGGCCAGGAGGACAGATCACCAAGGAGGACGTGGAGAAATATATCGCTCAAAAACAGCTCAGACCGGAGGAGAGAATTCCGGAACTCGAGGAAGTCCTTCCTCTGGTGGGTATTCGCAAGACCATTGCGGATGCCATGTCGCTAAGTGTGCGGACGGCGGCGCATGTCACGACGGTGGCCGAAGTGGACATGAGCCAGCTGGTGGAATTGCGAGCCGAGATTGGGCCCAAGTGGAAGGAAGAAGGGATTAACCTGACCTATGTGCCTTTTGTAATCCGGGCGGCTGTGAAAGGGATCGAGCATTTTCCAGTCATCAATTCCCAGATCGTAAATAACACCTTGGTAATAAAAAAGTACATTAATTTTGGGGTGGTGGTGGCGATTAAAGAGGGGCTGATCACCCCTGTAATCCGGAGGGTAGAAAACAAAGGTCTTAAGCAAATCTCGAAGGAGCTTGAAGAAATATCTATTCGAGCCAGAGATCGGAAGCTCTCCTTGGAGGATCTGCGGGGGGGAACGATTACCCTTTCGAATCCTGGAGTCTTTGGAGCCGTGCTGGCCACACCCATCATCTATCAGCCACAGAATGCTATCCTGTGGATGGGGAGGATTGCCAAGATGCCAGTGGTGCGGGATGAGGCCATCGTCATCCGGTCGATGATGTATCTATGCCTCTCCTATGATCACCGGGCGATCGATGGGAGCATTGCCGCCCAATTTCTGCAGCACATCAGGAGGCAATTGGAGGATCCGCGCCAACTGCTGGATGGCTGAGGGTCCTTTTCAACCATATTTTTGAGAAAAATTTTTTATCCAGAAGGACAATATAAAAAAGAAAGGTGTTGATCTATGCCGAGCAAAGAGAGCGGTCCATTTGACCCAGAAAAAATTTTTCAACTGGGAATCGTGGTCAAGAATATCGACGAAACCGTAGAGTTTTACCAAGAGGTATTTGGCATCGGTCCTTTTGAGATTCGAGAGGTCAATTATCCCAACGCCACATACTATGGCGAAAAAGCGGGCTATCGGGGCAAGCGGGCCTTTGCCAAGCTCGGCCCCATTACCTTCGAGCTCATCGAACTCATCGAAGGGAAAACTATTCATGAAGCCTTTCTGAAGGAGAGAGGAGAAGGGCTGCATCATATCGGGTTTGAGGTAAAAGACCTTCAGAAGAGTGTGGAGGAGGCCGAGAGGAGGGGTTTGAAGGTCATCCAGGGGTTTACAAGAGAGGACGGCAGCGGTTTTGCTTACTTAGATTCAGATAAGATCGGTGGTGTTATTTTTGAGCTGATCCAGAAGCCCATCCCAAAGCCTTGAATAAAAAAGGCGGCATAAGGGCAAGGTAGAGATATTTTTTGCGTTTGTATTCGTAACCCAATAACCCGATTACGCTGTGATCTTTATAACAGGAGGGCAAAAAAATATGGCACTGCATGAAGAGCTGTCCATACGGATTTATCGGGATATGGTTCGTACCAGGACCCTGGACGAACAGATGATCAAAAACGCCCGCGGGGGGATTATGCGCCCGCCATGGCACAGTGGCCTGGGGGAGGAGGCAGTCATCGGCCCGGTGGCTCTTCTCAATAGGGACGACTATGTCACTTACACCCACCGCGGGGCCTATGTTTGGATCGCCAAGGGTATGGACATGAAAGAGATTGTGGCGGAGTTCTATGGCAAAGCCACCGGCTGTTCCAAGGGCAAGGGGGGCACTCATATTTCCAAGCCCAGTTTGGGCATCTTCGGCCGTGCCGGCAGCCAGGGAGGCCATTTCGTCTTGGCCGTGGGGATGGCCCTGGCCGCCAAGTTTAAAGGGAAGGGGCAGGCAGTCCTTTCCTTCTTCGGAGACGGCTGTGGAACCAGGGGAACGCTGCACGAAGCGATGAATTATGCTTCCATCCATAAGCTACCCCTTCTTTGGGTTTGTGAAAACAATGGTTTTTCTGTCTCGGTGAGCATTGATAAATGCTGGGCTATCGAAGACATCGCCAAAATAGCAGATAATTATGCCATGCCTGGCAAGACAGTGGACGGGAATGATGTAGTGGTGCTGACCGAAGCGGCTCAAGAATTCCTAAGCCGGGCAAGGAAAGGGGAAGGACCCAGCTTGCTGGAGATGAAGACCTACCGCTGGCGAGCCCATGTGGAAGGCACTACCACCAGATACATGCCCAAAGAAGAAATTGAAGAGTGGAGGAAGAAGGACCCCATCCTGCGCTTTGAGCAGGTGCTCATAAATCAGGGTCTTCTTAAGGAGAAGGATATCCTCAAGATCAAAGGCGATGCAGAGGCCGAAGTGCAGGAAGCTCAAAAGTTCGCCGAGAGTAGCCCCGATCCGTCTCCCGGGGATGGTTTGCTGGATCTATATAGTCCCTCTCTCACTTAGATCGCTCCCAAGAATAAAGGGAAACAAAAATTAGAAAGGAGACTACCAGGATGCGAGAAATAACCATGGGCGACGCCATCCAGGAGGGGATCGTAGAAGAGATGAGGCGCGATGAAAGGGTATATACCCTGGGCTATGCCGTAGGCCCCCATGCTGGGTCCATAACCCGCCCCCTGGCCAGCATATATGATGAATTTGGTCCTGAACGGGTTCGGGAGACGGGGATCATAGAGCCGCTGGTGGCCGGATCGAGTGTCGGAGCGGCCCTGGCCGGCCTGCGGCCCATTGCCGATTTTTCCACCGTGGACTTCATGTTTCCGGCCCTCAACGAGATTTTAGGGTTTGCCGGCATGTGGCACTATGAACATGGCGGCGCCGATGACATGAGGATCCCCGTTGTCTTTCGGGGAGCAATCAGAACTTATGGGGGGGCTGGAGCGGAGCATTCCCGGGCGCCGATCGCGCTTTTCTGGCATGCCCCTGGCCTTAAGCTCGTAATTCCCACGACCCCTTACGATGCCAAGGGATTAATCAAGACGGCCATCCGCGATGACAACCCCGTGATTTTCTTAGAACCGGCTCGTCTTTACCAGGTGAAAGGCCCTGTCCCGGAGGAGGAGTATCTTATTTCCTTCGGGCAGGCCAATATCCGGAGGGAAGGGAAAGATGTTACCATCGTAGCCGTTGGTTATATGGTGACCTTTTCGCTCCAGGCGGCGGGAGATTTAGAGAAAGAGGGCATCGCTACGGAAGTAATTGACCCCAGGACCCTGGAGCCCTTGGATATCGACACCATATTGGGCTCGGCGAAGAAAACTGGTCGGCTGGTGATCGTGGATGAAGACCATATCCGCTGTGGGGTCGGCGCAGAGATCGCTTTCCAGGTCCAGGAGCAGCTCTTCAAATCTTTGAAAGCCCCGGTAAAAAGAGTTGGCAATTTGAATAGGCCTCATCCGGTGAACCAGGTTTTAATCAATGATGTAATGCCCACCAAAGAAAAGATCATTGCTGCCGTGAAAGAGACCCTGGCTGCAGTCTGATGAGTCAGGTTTTGTAGAGAAGAGATCGGAGAGAGAAATGGTAGTGGAAGTGATTATGCCCAAATTGGGCGATGAGATGATTGAAGGGGCCATTGTGCAGTGGCTCAAGAAAGAGGGCGAAAGAGTCAACAAGTGGGAGCCTTTGTTAGTCGTCGAGACTGGTAAGGCGGCCATCGAGGTGGAAGCCGAAGTCACCGGGATTCTGAAGAAAATCCTGGTTCCTGAGAAAACTGAGCATATTCCGATAGGGCAAGTAATTGCCATAATTGAAACGGAAACTTAGCAGGATGGTGTGAATATGGCAGAAGATCACGGCGCAGAAGTAGAGCGGAGAGAAAATCCTGTGAGGGAAGCCATCCCTTTAAAAGGGTGGCGCAAGGCCATGGCGGACCTCATGTTGCGCAGCCATTCAGAATATGCGGAAGTCACGCAGATGAGGGAAGTAGACTTTAGTGAAATGATGAAGCTGCGGCAAACCTTTGTCAGTGACCTAGAGAACAGGCACGGGGTGCGGGTAACATACACCCATCTCCTGGTGAAGGCCGCAGCTCAGGCTCTGCGGCAGCATCCCATCGTCAATTCCTCATTGGTGGAAGGGGAGATTAGGATTTTGGAAGATATTAACATTGCCATTGCCGTATCTCTGGATGATGGGGGTCTGCTGGCGCCGGTAATCCGCCAAGCAGACCGCCTCTCCCTCATAGAAGTAGCCCGCAGGGCAAACAGGTTGACGGAGCAGATCAGGGCGAGAAGGTTTAGCCTGAATGATCTGAAAGGGGGAACTTTTACCGTAAGCAACGCGGGGATGTACGGCACAGATTTTGTGACTGTTCTGATCACTCCGCCGCAAAGTGCTGCCCTGGGGATAGGGCGTATCGTGCGCAAGCCAGTAGTGAGGGATGAAGAGATTGTCATTCGGTCGATGATGGGGTTGAGCTTGACCTATGATCATCGAGTATTCGCCGGTGCGACCGCAGCCCAGTTTTTCGCCACTTTGCAGGAATTGATTGAGAACACGGCAAAAATTGATTTAGGTCTTTAAAAATCTCGGATGAACCGCCGTATTGGAAAGGTTAGGATCTTGTCAAAGGTGGCAGAAAATCCTACGAAATGTGCCATAATTTATTTTTCCCAGACCGGAAATACAAAAAAGGTTGCGGAAGCTATCTGCCGGGGGATCAGGTCAGCCTCAGGACAATGTGACCTGCTTAGGATTCAAGATGCCGATATAAGGAATCTGACGGCCTACGACCTCATTGGCCTGGGTAGTCCGGTTTTTGTCTTCAAACCCCCGATCAATGTCAGTATTTTTATGAGCCGTATGAGTGCTTTAAGGGGTAAGCCGTGTTTCATCTTCGCCACCCACGGAGGGCATCCGGGTAATTTCATGCCGGCCGCGGCAAAGATCCTGGGACGCCAGGGGCTGGTAGTGATCGGAACCTTTGACTGTGATGGTGACGTAACCAGGCCTTTTTATCCTTACCCATTTTGGACTGGCGGCCACCCTGACGAAATCGATTTGGAAATGGTAGCGAACTTTGGGAAGGAGATGATTGAACGCAGCCAGAGGATATCCCTGGGGGAGCAGGTCCCCTTGCCCCAATTTGAATGGCTTAAAGATAGTCTGTATTATAGAAGCGTAAAAGTCTGGGACGCAAATAAAATAAGGTCTAAAGAATTCATCGTGGCTATGACCCTGGATAGGATGAAGTGTACATATCCTGAATGTCATCTATGTGTCGATCACTGCCCCATGCAGGCCATTAACCTATCGGTCACCCCCGTTGTCTTCCGAAAGGGTTGTATTTCTTGTCTCTTCTGCGAAAAAATCTGCCCTACCGGGGCGATTGAGATTAATGGAGATTTTATAGAAAAGCGGTGGAAGATTGCCGCAGAAGGATTTAAGGAACGCGGTTATCCTGAATTCTTCCAAAGAGCAAAAACCGAGTTGATCGGAAATAGAAGCACTCTCTTCAGGAAACTCAACGAGGTGGACCTTAACGATCCAGCGAAGATCTACAATAGAGTCCGGTTCCAAAGGCCAAGATTCATCATTTCTTGAGTAGGAGGTTATAGTTCGTCTGGGAAAATTGGTCGGCTGGGGCTTAAGATGATCAATTAACCGAGTAGAAAAGTTACCTGCCATTGTGAAAAAACTCCAAAAGAAAAAGTTTTCCCTTGGAGGAGGGAGAAGATGATGAAGGATAAGAAAGAAGATTCCGGAAGACTGACCCGCAGAGAGTTTCTTTACCTGAGCGGCGTGGGCATGGCCGGGAT
>JACRCA010000137.1 GCA_016234425.1 Deltaproteobacteria bacterium
AGATGGGGAGATGGGGAGATGGGGAGATGGGGGGATAAGGAGATGGGGGGATGGGGGGATGGGGAGATGGGGAGAGGGGGAGATAAGGAGATGGGGAGATAAGGAGATTTAACAACATGGAATTGCGTTGCCGAGAAGTCCCGCAGGCCGGGAGGACGTGGCAATCCCTAACAATCTGAGATCTGTCGAAGATCGGCATGAAACACATAGTACCACTTTTCCTCCTTTTCGCCATTTGGGTAGCGGGGACCTCTGCAGCTCAGGGTGAAGACGAATGGAAGCGGGTCATCGGGCCACGAGTTTGGGCCTTTCCCAAAGATCATGGTGCCCATCCCGAGTACCGAACCGAATGGTGGTATTTTACCGGCAACCTAAAAGATGATGCTGGTTCCCGTTATGGTTACCAGCTTACCTTTTTCCGGCAGGGGATTCGACGCGAGGTCCCAAGCTTAGCCAGCACCTGGGATATACGGGATCTCTACCTGGCTCACTTCGCCATAACTGACGTCTCCAGGGGTAGATTCCGGTTTTTGGAACGAATATCGCGCGCCGGCCCAGGACTGGCTGGTGCTCAAACGGATGGAATGGATGTCTGGGTTCTCAACTGGTCTGTCAGAATGAAACGTTCCGCGATATTTCTTGAAGCTTCGGGATTCGACATGGAGCTTGAGCTCGAGCTTACCCCTGGAAAGCCTCTCGTCCTCCATGGCTTGAACGGTGTTAGCAAAAAAGGACCTGCCGAGGGCCAGGCTTCCTATTATACTTCCTTTACCAACCTTAAAACCCAGGGATTCTTGAAAACGCACTCCGGTGGTTCTCGCATGGTGGCCAAGGGCCGAAGCTGGTTCGATCATGAATTTGGATCCAACCAGCTTTCTCCAGATCAGAAAGGTTGGGACTGGTTCAGCCTCCACCTCTCTGATGGAAGAGATATGATGATCTATTTCTTGCGCCTTAAAGATGGCTCCATCGAGCCGACCTCATCGGGAACACTTGTGGAGCGGGATGGAACTGCCCGCCACCTTGGACCAAAAGATATTCTCATTTCAGTCCTGGATCAGTGGAAAAGCCCTCAGAGCGGAGGCGTATATCCCAGCCGTTGGAGGATTCAGATACCTTCAGCTGGAATCGATCTGCTTGTTACTCCATTGGTGGCCGATCAGGAACTCAACACCGAGGTTTCAACAGGAGTGATCTACTGGGAAGGGATTGTAGCTGGGCAAGGAACCTCCAGAGGTCGGAAGGTCTCCTGCGAGGGATATGTCGAGCTAACTGGGTACGCTGGGAGCATGGGCGGACTGTTCTAATTTCCCTTCTAACATTTTTCCATGTATAAAGCCTGAGTAACCCTCGCTCTCGAGATATAAATAACTTTTCCTGATATTCTTTACATGCGGCTTTTAACAATGCTAAACCTACATCGGCAGCTAAAAAAATACCCAGCGCACGTAAATTTATACGCCCATCAAATTATTCCCCGATCTTTTAGAGCTTGCACCTGCTCATCTGAATAGCCCAAGATCTGGCTCAAAATTTCCTGATTGTGCTCTCCCAACATGGGCGGTGGGCTCTGGATGCCGATTTTACTCTCCGAGAAAGTTGCCGGGGGTCCTACCATCTTTATTTTTCCATAATACTGATGCTCCACTTCTTTTACCAAGCCCAGATGCAGAACTTGCGGGTCGCTGAAGACCCGCTCAAACGAATTGATCGGTCCGCAAGGAATTCCGGCCTGGTCGAATAAGGGAATCCATTCGTCCACTGTTTTTTCGGCCATTTTCCGGTCAATGATTTCGTAAAGGGCCTGGCGGTTTTCTATCCGCCTGGAGTTGTCGGAAAAACGCGGATCATCCTTCAATTCTTCCATCCCCAGTAGATCACAAAACGACTTCCACATCCGTTCATTGACCACTCCGAAGATCAGGTAGTCATCCTTGGCCCGATGAGCCTCATAGGGCACGATGTTGGAATGGGCGCTACCCCAACGCTGGGGGATGATCCCTCCGATCAAATAATTGGACCCGATATTGATCAGGGTAGCCAGTTGCATGGCCAGTAAATTAATGGAGATGCGTTGTCCTCTTCCAGTCTCTTTTCGCAGAAGGAGGGCCGAGGCGATAGCTCCAAAAGCATAGAGGCCCGTGAGGACGTCAGTCAGGGGAACCCCCACTTTTACCGGGGCCCCTCCAGGCTCCCCTGTGATGGACATCAAGCCCCCGACGGCTGAGACGATGACATCCACACCTGGTCTGTCCCGGTAAGGGCCATCGGTCCCATACCCAGTCATATCGCAGTAGACCAGTCTCGGGTTTATCTCTCGCAAAACTTCGTAGCCCACACCCATTTCTTCCATGGTTCCCGGACGAAAGTTTTCCAGCAGGACATCCACATTTTTTGCCAGGCTCTTTAAAATCTCTATTCCCTGGGGATGCTTGAGATTCAGGGTCAGGCTCTTCTTATTCCGGTTTATCGAGATGAAATAGGCGCTCATCTCTTTCACCCAGGGCGGACCCCAGGCGCGACTCTCATCGCCAATTTTGGGTTGTTCAACTTTGATGATCTCTGCTCCCAGGTCGCCTAAAATCATCGAGCAATAAGGACCAGCGATGATCCGGGTCAGATCGATGACCCTCACTCCTTTAAGGGGTGGAGGGCCAGGGGGAATTTTATCCATGGGTATCACCTCACTGACACTTACACTGATCACTTACATTATCTAATTAACACACCCCTTTTCAAGGATCAAGTTTCAAGTTAAAAAAATACCTTTGCGGTCTTTGACTTTTCACCTTTGTTAAAATATATTGGTTATAATTATCATTAACATCTTTCCTGGAGATAGACCATGCCTCTGATGACGAGCAAACCGATGTTTGACCTGGCTTATGATGGCGGCTTTGCCATCGGCGCGTTCAACGTTAACAATATGGAGATCACCCAGGGCATTGTCGAAGCCTGCGCCTCAGAGCAAAGCCCGCTGATCCTGCAGATCTCCAAAGGCGCCCGCAAGTACGCCAACATGCGCTACCTCAAGCACATCATCGACGCTGCAGTTGAAGAGCACCCGGACTTGCCCATCGCCATCCACCTGGACCACGGTGATACTGTGGAATTAGTCAAGACCTGCCTCAACGACGGCTTTACCAGTGTGATGATTGATGGCTCCCACCAACCCTATGAGGAAAATGTCAGGCTGACTGCCGAGGTCGTGAAAGTCGCCCACCAGGCTGGCGTGGTCGTGGAAGCCGAACTGGGCATTTTAGGTGGGATCGAGGAACATGTGGTAGGAGTCAAAGCTGAAGATTATGAAAAAAGTATCGAAAAGTTCCTGACCGATCCCCACCAGGCAGCAGACTTCTGGAAGCGCACCGGCGTCGACAGCCTGGCCATCGCCATCGGTACCAGCCACGGGGCTTACAAGTTCAAGCATGAGGCCAAGCTCGCCATGGGGCGAATCGAGCAGGTCATGAAAACCTGTCCCGGCTTGCCGCTGGTCATGCATGGTTCCTCCAGCGTGCCTCGAGAGTTTATCGACCTGATCAATAAATATGGAGGCAACATGCCCAATGCCATGGGCGTCCCAGAAGAGCAAATTCACACGGCCGTCACCAAGTATGGCGTATGCAAGGTGAACATCGACACTGACCTGCGTCTGGCCTTGACGGCCAAGATCCGCGAGGTCTTGGCCACCAAACCCGCGGAGTTCGATCCGCGCAATTACCTCGGTCCAGGCCGCGAAGCCATCGTCAAGATGGTCAAGCACAAGCTGCACGTGCTCAACTGCGCAGGCAAAGCCGAGGCGGTGGTCAAACAGTGGAAGAAACTCGGCGAGCCCCTGCCAGTCTTCTACACCAAATCCGCCAAAGCCTAAAAAAGAAAAAAATATTCACCGCCGAGAGCGCAGAGACCGCCGAGATGGGTTAAGAATTCCAAGCACAAAATTGAAAATCCGATACAAATACCAATGCTCAAGATATGAATAATCCAAAACAAGAAATTTAGATTTAAAGATCAAATTTTCCTCTGCGTACTCTGCGGTAAAATTCGAGCAAAATCATGGTTGAATTGAATTTCTTGCTTCTGGCTTTTATGATCGTCTTCCTGCTCCGGTCTGCGGCCCAATTATTCCTCAATCATCTCAACACTTCCTACCTTCGCCAGCATGGGAAAACAGTTCCTCAGGTTTTTCAGGACACGATAGACCAGGGAAAGCTCAAGAAGATTTCTGATTATACGGTGGATTCTGCCGATTTCGGCATCGTTTCCACCCTGGCTAACCAAGGCTTTTTTCTGGCCATTTTACTATCTGGCTTTTTGCCATGGCTCGTGAGAATGATCAACCAATGGGGATTGGGGTTGATCCTCGGTGGCTTGGTTTTCTTTGGACTTCTTGCTGTAATAGTCAACCTTCTGCAGATTCCTTTCAGCCTTTATGACACATTTGTGATCGAAGACCGCTACGGATTTAACACTAAAACTCTCAAGCTGTGGATCACAGACCTTTTTAAGAGCCTGGCCATTTCAGCATCCCTGGGGGGTCTGCTTCTATGGCTTCTCCTTAACTTAGTGGTCCATGGAGGGAGTACCTGGTGGGTCTGGGCATGGATATTGGTAGGGGGAGTTGAATTTCTGATAATCTGGTTATATCCAGTGATCATTGCCCCCCTGTTTAACAGATTCGCGCCCATTGAGAACAAAGAATTGGAGCAGAGCATCGCTACTCTGATGGGCAAAGTGGGGCTTAGGGCCAAAGGGGTATTTCGGATGGATGCCAGCAAGCGCAGCAAGCACACCAATGCCTATTTTACGGGCATCGCAAAGAGTAAAAGGATTGTCCTTTTTGACACCCTCCTGGAATCCCATACCAGCGAGGAAATTCTGGCCGTCCTGGCCCATGAGATCGGGCACTGGAAGAAAAAGCATGTGCAGAAGGAGCTTATCCTGGCTGAGTTTCTCTCTCTAATCGGTTTCTATGTGGTGGCTAAATTATTAGATTGGCCTTTGATGTACCAGACATTCGGCTTTAAAGATCCAATTCCCTATGGGGGATTGCTTCTGGTTGGAGCCCTCTTCAGCCCGGTCAGCTATTTTTTCCAGCCATTGGCCTCAGCTATTTCCAGGAGGTTCGAACGGGAAGCGGATGATTTTTCCTTGAAGTTGGTGCCGAGCGCCCAACCCATGGTAAACGCCCTCAAGAGGCTGGCGGCTGATAACCTGGCAAATTTGACTCCCCAGCCTCTCTATGCTTGGTTCTACTATTCCCATCCCCCGCTTGTCGAGCGCATCTCGAGGCTTGAAGGGATTGCGGAAAATCGCCAAAATGGAGTTGACAGCCCTGGCGCATAGTATTAATATTGGCTTACTGAACTATTGGAGTTTTCCCTACCTTCTTGAATCATTTAGAAATTACTCTGCTCCAGAAGGAATTTTCCCTTTTTGACCTTCATGGCTGCGGATGAAAATAAATTTCCAAAACCTCCAAACATATATTTTTGCCTTCGATCATAGATCCAAAGGGCCGATTCTTTCGTGGAGGCCAAATTTTAAATAACCTGGAAAATAAATAGTCTTTCGGGATCTTTGGTGGTTTATCCAAAGGGATCCGTTTATCGGGTTCCATGATCAACCTATACAAGGAGGTGGTTATGCTGAACACATTCAGGAAACCGATCGTTTGGGGATTTTTTATTCTGCTTGCAGG
>JACRCA010000143.1 GCA_016234425.1 Deltaproteobacteria bacterium
CGCACTACGCTCTTCAGAATTTGATTCACAGCACAGCGAGTGCTTTCATCCAGTAATCCTTGATTCCCCTGGCGTCGAATGGCTGAAGATTTGTAGGTGAAAGTATTTGCCCGAGAGTTGAGAGTATCTTCCAAATATAGCTGCGGCCTTAACAAATTACTGGTTTCTGATTTCATTTATTCGGAAAAAGGGGGGGTTTCAAAAATCTTTGGTATTTGATTTATCCCCAAACGATCTAGATAACCGTCAAATCCGATACGGCAGGAGTGGATAAAAAGCCGTATTTTCGGCAAATTTTCTAAGAAAATTGATGTTTTCTTAACTTTTTTGAATATTTTGCCGATTTTTATGCCAATATAATCTCGCCTTCTGAGAAAAGAAGCCTTAAAATCACCATAGCTGAAAGCATGGATTTGATCCGACAGACTCCGTCAGATTGGGTATCAACTTTTTCCTCCTAAAATCATCGGATCTTATTGTTGATCAATCTTTACGATTTGTATGTGGAATTCTCATGGTTTTCATGCAGGATTCAGTTCAAATTTTATCTCAATCAAGAAGGTGGTTGACGGGTCATCTATGGGAGGAGTAAAATTTGTTCTTAGAAATAGAATAAAGGCTTTTGGGAAGGTGGTTTTCTTAAAACCTTCAAAGGAATCATGGTTGCTTCTATGGATTATTTTACTCACTTTTCAGCAGGAACACGTATTAGGAGGGAGTAACATGGAGATTTCATCTGCTGCGTTTAAGGATGGAGAGAAGATCCCGATTCAATATGTCATGCCTGGAGCGGGTGGGGAAAATATCTCAGTTCCCCTTTCCTGGAAGAACGTCCCTTCTGGGACGAAATCGTTTGCCCTTTCGGTGGTTGATCCGCACCCAGTTGCGCAGAATTGGGTCCATTGGCTTGTGATCAATATTCCGTCCCATGTGGCTTCTCTCGAAGAGGGAGCATCGAGGAAGAAGATGCCTCCAGGATCTGTTGAATTAAAGAACTCATTTGGAGACGTCGGCTACGGAGGCCCTCAACCTCCTAAGGGTACAGGCGACCATCCCTACGTATTCACCCTCTATGCCTTAAGTGTGGAGAAGCTTGACCTGGGGGCGAACACCTCGCTCTCTACTTTTAAGAAAGCCTTAGAGGGAAAGATCCTGGGGTCGGCAACCATCACAGGGAAATATGGGCGTTAAGCTTGGGGGTCCGCCTTCTTTATGAGAGGAAATCGCCCCTCATGGCCTTCCATTCGTCTTGGGCGAGTATTCATATTAGGTAAGGTAGTTTAACACCCAATTAAATTACTCAGTACTTCCTGAAGTCGTGTTTTTGGCATTTTCCTTTAGAATACAATACTTCAAATGCAAATCATCAATTTGAGCTTGAAAACCGGGGCTATTTTCAAAGGCAATTTTCCCCTTGACTACCCATGAGGTTAAGAGTATTTTTTGGGTAGTTGTTTCATCCGTAGCTCAGTAAACCCAAAACCCTAGCCTTCTGGAGTAGAGTATGAAAATGACCTTCCGGAAGGTGCCTACGAAAGCTCCAGGGGATTTTCTTATACCCTTGGAGGCTCTTAGCCCACTCCCACTCCAAAGCCGAGATGTCCTGAAACAATTGCCTCGTTCGTTTCCCCTTAAAGCCTTAAGGAGATGATCCCATGACCACAGATAAGGTGAAACGCAAGCTCACGGCCATCCTCAGTGCGGATGTGAAGGGTTACAGCCGCCTCATGGGAGAGGATGAGGAATGGACCCTCCGGACCCTGAACACGTACAAGGAGGTGATGGGGAGCCTCATCCAGCAATATCGGGGCCGGGTCGTCGGTACTGCGGGAGATAGCGTATTGGCCGAGTTTGCCAGCGTGGTGGATGCGGTGCAGTGCGCCGTGGAGATCCAACAGGTGCTCCGGGCGAGGAACGCCCTGTTGCCTGAGACCCGCAGGATGGAGTTTCGAATCGGGATTAACCTGGGGGATGTAATTGAGGAAGGAGATACGATCTACGGGGATGGGGTGAACATTGCGGCCCGGCTGGAAGGCTTGGCTGAGGCGGGGGGAATTTGTATCTCCGAGAGTGCCTACCAGCAGATCGAGAACAAGCTGCCCCTGAAGTATCAGTACCTGGGGGAGCATCAGGTGAAGAATATTGCCAGGCCGGTGCGGGTTTACCGGGCGCGGATCGAGCCGGAGGTAACGAAGGACGAAAAAGGCCCAAGGATCAAGGTGAAAAGTAAAAGGACGCTGGCTTTGGGTATGCTCGCTGCCTTCCTGGTAGTGGCTGCTGCCGTGGCGCTCTGGCAGTTCGTCCTGCGTCCTGCTACGCCGCCCCGAGAGGTGGCTTCCAAGGAGAAGATGGCTTTTCCCTTGCCCGATGTGCCCTCTATTGCCGTGCTGCCTTTCGTGAACATGAGCGAGGACCCAAAGCAGGAATTCCTGAGTGACGGGATCACCGAGAACATCATCACCGCTCTCTCTAAGGTCCCCCGCTTATTTGTGATATCAAGACAGTCAACCTTTTCCTATAAGGGCAAACCTGTGAAGGTTAAGCAGGTGAGCGAGGAGCTTGGGGTTCGGTATGTGCTGGAGGGCAGTGTTCAGAGGTCTGCTGACCGCATCCGGATTAATGCACAGTTGATCGATGCCCTCACAGGACGTCACCTTTGGGCAGAGCGTTACGATCGCGATCTGAAAGACCTATTTGCCCTGCAGGATGAGATCACCATAAAGATCTTGACGGCCATACGAGTGAAATTGACGGAGGGGGAACAAGCCTCAATTGTCGAAAAACATTTCAGAGGGAAGCAAGGTCTCGATTGCTATTTGAAGTTAGTAGAAGCTGGTGGTTACATTTCACGTTTTAATATCGACGATAACAACTTGGCCCGGCGGATGATAGAGGAGGCCATTGCTATATGTCCAGAGAATCCAGTGGGTTATTCAAGCCTCGGTTGGGTTTACCATCACGATTATTGGCTTGGCAACACGAAGTCCCCTCAGGAGACTATTGAGAAAGGTATGGAACTGGCCCAAAAAGCCCTTGCCATGGATGATTCTATAGCCGGTGCCCACGCCTTATTGTGTCAGCTCTATGCCACAAAAGGGGAGTATGACAAGGCGATTGCTGAGGGGGAACGGGCTGTGGCCCTCAACCCCGGTGGGACGGATGCCCTTTCCGAGTATGCCTGGAGTCTAAACCAAGCAGGCAGGTGGAAAGAAGCCATTCCGTTATTCCAAAAAGCAATCCGACTCAACCCCTTCGGTAAATCCTCTTTATATCGCGGATTCGGCAGTGCCCTGCGGAATACGGGGCGGTTTGAGGAGGCGGTTTCGGCATTTAAGAAAGCAATTCAGCGTTCGCCTAATGATATTATGTCCCATATTGGCCTGGCCGCTACATACAGTAGGATGGGCCGAGAGGAGGAGGCCCGCGCTGAAGCTGCCGAAGTCCTCAGAATAAATCCGAAGTTCTCATTGGATGACTATGCAAAGAAACTTCCATCTAGGGATCAACCGCGAAGAGATGAATATATTAATGCCCTGCGCAAGGCTGGCCTGAAGTGAGGGAGGTGACTTGTAAAAAGACCCCTTCATTTAATCATGCTCATTTCTACCAGTAATCGTTGACACTCGTGAATACCTTGGACCGCAGAGTAGTAGGTGAAATATTCAACCGAGGCTTTCCCTGACATTGTCTGTTAAATCAAATAGTAGTCAGGACATTTAAATCAATACCAACCGATTTAAGGAAGGTTCTTCCTCTGCCCCTCGTGAGATATTTTAGAGAAAAAGCCA
>JACRCA010000139.1 GCA_016234425.1 Deltaproteobacteria bacterium
AGCCTCCAAGTGGGAGGTTTCATATTTCGGTTTCGGGGAAATTTATGGAACACTATACTTCCCTGCCAAAGATGCCTCTGGAGATCCGTTACTTTCCAACGAGGTTAAGACTGTTATCCTAACGATTAAAGAACTAGGAGGGGTTCCCGAGAGGGTTTTCCAATGGAATTTGGAGAGGAAAGGGGCAAAGGGTAAAATCCCTTGCTTTGACGACGATTTCGGCATGCAGGTTAGCTTTTCCAACTTTTGGCGAGCCGTTAAGGATGCATTAAAGCCAGACCAAAAGGAAGCCAGGTGAGATGGAATCCCAGGGGCTTACTTGTTGGTTTCCCCTTGGGTCATCCCATGGGGGATCTCTTAAATAAAGAGATTCAAAGGCATATCCTGTGCGATGGATTGAAATGTCTGAAAGAGATTGAAGTGCCCGGGACTATTGTAGACTCGACCAGATCTTGCGGCTACTCCCAAATTGACCATAAAATACAGTATTTTATTCCATAAAATAAGAAATTTACCTTATTTTAAGGAGGGTGAGACTCATTCCATTATACAAAGGGAAGCAAATGAGATGAATTATGAAAATCAAAAATTCGATATCTAAGGATGGTCGGGAGTATTCCAATGGGACCCTTTCGATAGTTGAAGGAAATGGCCATCGAAAAAATCCTTTGCGTTGAGAATGACCTGATCTTAAAGGAACTTATTGAGTCCCTCGACATCTAAACAGAAAGGGTAATGCCTTGAAATTGGTAATGAATTGGTTGAGCTGAGAAAATTGATGGGCGGTTAAGCTAATGAGTCCGAATGGGGTTGAGGTCCTAAGGCAGAAGCATTTCAAAGTAAATTTTCATATAAATATGGGAAAGCAAATAAAGGGCATAAAATGTTTTGCACAGCATCAGAATAGCCAAAAAAGGGGAGATGATTGAGGAAAAAATTGAAACAGACTTGGAAGGGAAGTCGAATTGTGTTTGTGCTTCCGGATACGGGGGAACGCTATCTCAGCACTCCGCGAGCAGAGTTACCCCAAGGCAGGTTGTAGGAAATGAAAGATTCAGTAAAGATTTGTCTTACTTCATTTATTTTTATTCTTTGCCGATAGAAGTTGTTATCAAGAATGAGGATCAGTTTCATGGGTCTAGCCGAAGAGAAGCAGGGAGGGATTAGAAATTTGCGCCCTCGGAAATTTAATACAGGCGCCGATTTAATTCTTTTGAGTATGCTCGGAAACGCGTGGAGGAGAAAGGGGAAGGGAATGAAGTCTCTGCAGAAAAGTTTGGCGGCGTTGATGATGGTATTCGCTTTTTTCGTCTTGACCTCTCTGGCATGGTCGGCAGAGCCAGGCGAGTTAGAACAATTGGAAAAGAAATTAACCGAAGGGGCTTCTCTTTCCGACCTTGTAACCTACGCATACAGAGTAAACCCTTCAGTCAAGGCGGCCCGGGAGGCCTGGAAGGGAATGATTGAACGATACCGGGTGGAGACCGGTTTTCCGGACCCCGAGATTGGCTTCTCCTATTTCCCTGAGCCTTTGATGAGCACGCATGAAGTGATGATCTCCCAAATGATCCCCTTCCCGGGGAAGCTTTTCCAAGCCGGAGAAGTGGTGAAGGCCGAGATCGAAATGGCCCGTCTGGAGTACGATAAGACTGTGAGGGATACCATTGTGGGGGTTCGGGAGTCTTACCATGAGCTCTTTTATATCAAAAATGCGAAAAGAGTGGTGGCTTTGAACCGGGATCTTCTGGAGCACCTGCGAAAAGTGGGGGAAACGGCTTATGCGCAGGATCGGGCGACATTTTTCGACGTGGTAAAGGCCCAATCCCAACTGGCCCAGTTGCAATATGATGCTGTCCTTCTGGAAGAACTGGAACAAACGGAAAAGGCTCAATTGAACGCCCGTCTAAGTCGGCCGCCTGGTGCCGAGATCAAGTTTTTGGATGAGGAAACTCTTCCTCCCCTTGTTTACAAGCTCGAGGAGGTCTATAACGTGGCGCGGAAGTATCAGGAAGAGATCCGCATGGCCGAAGCCCAGATCAATAAAGCGAGGGCCAAGGTAGGCTTGGCCAAATATGAATACCTCCCCATGTTCCGGCTTGGGGCTTCCTATCTCCGAGGAAATCCGGATATGGTGCCCGAGGAATTTAGAGACGCGGTAGGAGTCCAATTTGGGCTTTCGATCCCTATATGGATTAATAAAATTGTGGGCCGGGTGGAAGAAGCCCGGGCCGAAGAGCGAAAAGCCCTTTCGATGAAAACGAGCCAGATAAACGAGACTAATGCCATGATTGGCAATGTTTATTTTCGACTGAAAAATTCAGAGAGGCTCATTCGCCTCTACCGGGATCAACTTCTGCCCCAGGCATCTCAGGCCATGGAAATTGCTGAGACCTGGTTTCGGGAAAAACAGGGCAGTTTTACCGATTTCGTGGAGACCCAGTCTGTTTTCTATAACTTTCAGCTGGCCCTGGCGAGAGCCAAGGCCGATTATGGGCGATATTTGGCTCAGCTGGAAAGGCTCGCCGGCCGCAGTGTGACCCACGGAGGGGGGAATGAAGGTGGAAAGAGATCGGAAAAGGGGGCGCGATGAATAGGAGATTTTTTCCGATAATGGCCCTTTGCCTACTGGTGGCCGTCCCGGCTTGCAGCGGATACCAGGAGCTTATCAGGAGCTGGGAAAGATATGAGCCGACCCCGTTTTACCGGGATTACGCGAAGGCAAGGCCTGTGAGCGAGATTCCGCCCACGCCCCGGGATGCGAATTTTGAGAACCAGGTCGCTAAGATTAAGGAGATGAAAAAAAAGTGGGAAAAAGCCCTGGAGACAGTGGAGGAGGAAGGAGCCTTCTACAGGCCTGAACCCAGCCGCCTCAAGGAACTGCGGCCGGCTGCGACTGATCTTTCTACAGCCGAGGCAGTCCTGGCTAGAGGTTTTTCTCTTCAAGATCTGGAGATCCTGGCCTTGGTGCGAAATCCCGGGGTGAAAGCGGCAGAGCGAACTCTGCGGGCCTCCATAGAGGCTTACAGCCAGGTCTGGAATCTGGATGAAATCCTCAGGCAGTATACAGCCTTTACCGAAGACCTCATGACCGGGGTCGGCCCCATGGTAGGTGAAGAAACGATAGAAATGAAATTTCCCTTCCCCGGGGTCCTGGCCCTGAAAGGGGAGATCGTGACTCAGGAGGTAAAAGCCTCAAG
>JACRCA010000144.1 GCA_016234425.1 Deltaproteobacteria bacterium
ATTTTTGGGCTGAAACAGATATTTCCGCGGTCAACTTTTTTCCTCTACCCTTAATACGTCAAAATCGCCAAAGTGGCGTGGATGATAGCCACGGTGGAAGATGATCTTTTCATTTTCGAGGTGAAGGGGTACGTTGAGCCTCTTCTGAGCGATGAGCATATCTGCCCCTTGCCAGAGCCTGGAGGCGAATTCAGGTGGACTTGGGAAGCACCCCCTCGAGCCGTTGCTCAAGTTCCGCGGGAATAATCCGGCCTTCTGCCGCAACTTCTCCGTTGATCTCCAAAACAGGAACGCGAGACCCAAATCGCTCCTTAAGAACTGGTGAGCTATCTACATTCAATCGCCGGAAATCGATAGCTCGACGTTCCAGAAGGGGCTTAAGCGTCCTTTCAAACTCCTCGCAGAGAGAGCATCCATCGCGGGTGTAGAAAACAATTTCTGTCCCGGCTCCGAGGTAGAGTAAACTTTCCCGGTAGGCCTGCATTGCATGGCGCAGCACTACCCGCAGGGCTGCCGCCACCGGCACTCCTACCAGAATACCTGGCAGTCCGAACAATTGACCTCCCAGGAGCAAGGCCACCAGGATCCATACTGGATGAAGGCCGACCCTTTTTCCCAGTAGCCGGGGGGTAAGAAACCATCCATCCACGCTCTGGGCTAAAGCAAAGCTTATCAGCACTCCGACCGGGTGCCAGAAGTCCTGATATTCCAAAAGAGTCAGAATCGAAGCCATCCCCATCCCGAAAACAAAACCCAGGTAGGGGACCAATGAAAAAAATCCTGCCAGTGGGCCGACCACCAGCGCCAGTGGCGCCCGCACTAACAGCAGGCCAGCGGTGTACATCATTCCCAGAGCCATGGCCACCAGAAGTTGGCCTTTTAGGAAGTCTCTTAAGACCTGGTTCACATCCTGCATAACCTTTTCCACTGATGGAAGAACCGGACGGGGGACCAGGAGACGCAGTGTGCCGAGCAGTCTGTGAAAGTCTACTGTAAGGTAGGCCGCGATAACCGGGATGAGAATCAAGTTCACGAGAATACCGACCAGACCGAAGGCCGAACTAATCAATCCCGCAAGCCAGCTGACCAGGCGTTGGGCGATAGAGGGGAGATTTTGCTGCGCCCATTCGGTAAGCCGTTCCTGCAGCAAGGCGTATGACTCCGGATAGCGTTCCTCCAGATCCGCAAGCAGCGGGCCAATATGCTTTTCCATAAATTCCTGCCAGGAGGGCAGCTTCTGCCCGAGGAACATCAGTTCGTGAACGATTGCCGGCAAGAAGGCTACGAATATCAAGAGGATCAAACTTACAAAAAGCAGCAGGATTACCAAGAACCCGAGAATCCGGGGCAAGCGGTGTCTTTCAAAAAAAGATGCCAGAGGGTGGGTCAGGTAAGCAATCAGGAATGCCACCATGACAGGGAATAAAACACGCGACCAGGCAAACAGCGCTCCCAGGATGAGAATTGCAGCGCTCAGGACCAAAAGCATGCGCCAGGTGTTTCTCCGTCTCACGTTGGTCTCCATGGAATAAGAACATCAGGAATGGAATTTATGAAAAATCGGTTCCAGTTGAAAAATATAAGGGAAGGCCCCGGTGTGTCAAGAAAAAACGCAATCCTTCGGGAACTCTACGCCGGCGGTGTAAAGAAGGGGCATCTCGGGAATCATCTGATAGATGTGCACCCTGACCCGTGGGTTCACAGAGATCTGCATATAGGCATCCCGCTGGCTCATTCGGTACTCTTCTGCCAGCCATTCCATGAGAATGAAGATTGCTTTGGTCACGGCGTGTTCCAGGGGGCGGGAATTGTATAGGGCAATTAGACTTTGGGGAGTCTCAACTCGGGGATAGGGAATCTTCTTCCCCGGGATCACCTCTACGGAAAGTGTAACTTCGGCGCGCGTCTCGGCAGCGACGCCTGAAAACTCCGTATCTCCCTGGGAAGCGTGCACATCCCCGACGAAAAGAAGCCCCCCTTGGTTTTGGCTGTTCACAAAGAAAGTGTTTCCAGGTTTGACGTCCCGGCAATCAATATTCCCTCCTCCAATTCCCTGCCCATAAATACTGGTAATCACTTCTCGCTCTGGAGCCACAGCGATGGTTCCGATAAAAGGAGAGACAGGCCAGGAAATCTTTCCGTTGAACCAGATTTTTCCGTCCCTCATCGTGCCGCTGGGCCCGGGTTCGTGGCGCAGAATATGCGTCCATGGTTCTGCGGCCGCGGACCATTTAAAAGAGTCATGGACTGGCCCCCGGCGGGCGACGAAGGTGAAACTCTGGTCGCTGGCCACCACGATATCTTCAACCCTGATCGCCAGCAGATCTCCCCTGTGGACCCCCTCGATGTAAATTGGTCCAGCTACTGGATTCGCTGAAGGAGGCCACGTGTCATCGATAAAGGGCCGATTCAAGGGAGATTGCCCTTCCTGCCGCAGATATCCGCTGGAGGCGTCCTCTGTTTCTACTACGAATTTTTCTCCCGGCGCGACTCGCAACTTGGGGGGAAGATTGCGGTCGAAAATGTAGACTTTAGCCTTTTCTCGAGGAATCCGTTTCATTGACTTTTCCCTTTCTTTATTTGAGAAATCGATTCTTTCTAGGAGGCCAGGAGATCTACAGAGGATGGTATAATAAAATTATCCAATACTCAAGCAATTTGCCCCGCTTGTTTTCCTGTACCGGATTTTGCCCAATTATGTTCTGGGAAAATGAACCAAGCAGGCAATCCAATTGGACCAGAAAAGATCGAAGTTCAGGTCTGGCAGACCGTGCCTTGAGGTCTTCAGAAGCCGGTCAACGTCCTTTAATGGACGGAGGAGTTGATAGGTTAACGCGGCTTCGGGCGATCTCCTGAACACGGGGGTCTCGATCCTCCACAAAAAGGGCGAGCGATTGTGCCGCTTTCGGGTGGGAGATTTGGGCCAGGGCAAAAATGGCTGCTGCTCGGACCTCCGGCCTTCCTTTTTTTCGGCGGAATAGGAATCCCCTTTGGGACAAAATTTTGGTCAGAGGTTCGACGCTTGCCGGGTCAGCAATCTGACCCAAAGCGCGACAGCAGGCCATGAGCCGTTCCGTATCTCTGCTTGTCTCCAATAAAGAATTGAGCACTTCTACTGCTGCCGTGGGTTTGAGCTTTCCCAGGGATTCGATCGCTTGCACTGCTAAAATGGTTTCCTTGCTTTCGGCATATTCCAGCAGCAAATTCACGGCCTGACTGTCATTCAGCCGTTCGGCCAGCTGAAAAGCCCCCTGACGCACTGCCGCATCCCTGTCGCCGAGAGTGTAAGCCAGCTCGGTTTTTAAATCCCGCGTCACGGTGTCAATGACTTCCAGAATGCGCAGGCGCTCCTCCGTATGGCCCTCCAATCCCAACTCCCGCTTCAAGAGTTCGGCAGCCTCCGAACCCAGCTCTCCCAGCAAGCTGGCAGCCAACTGCCTTATCTTGAGGTCCTCTGTTTTCTTAATAACCTCCACGAGAAGGGGAATGGAAATTCGGCCCAAGCTCCCCAGCAGGAGGGTGGCATTTTGCTGCCGGGAAGTTTCCCCCGATTTCAGGTCATCTAATAAAAGCTTCTGGATTGTGGGCTCCAGCTTTCTGTCGAGAATCTTGGCCAGACGCTGGGCATGAGGGTCCTTGCTCTCCTCAAGTTGCCGCCAGCGCTGGTTAAGATTCGAGAAAATCCGGCTGGCCGGAAGGTACTCAGCAAAATGGATAAGGTTGGTGGCCATGCGGTGGAGTAAAGCGGCCATATCCCTGAGGATTTTAGCGTCTTTTTCTTCTGCAAAAGCGACTAACAAGGGATCGGCCAGCTGTTTGACGAAATGATGTTGCAACGCCAGGGTCAAATCTTCCATCATCCGGCGGCAACTTTCCACGATCTTTTCACGGGTCACGAAGGCCCGGTCCGGAAATCCATGGAGAAGCTGACGGGTCATCTGCCGAGCCTTCTTCTCGTCCCCTTCCATTAAAAGATCGCTCATCTGCCCAGGCATCGTTTTTATAAAGGAATCGAAGCGTTCCTCTGAAATCGGCACGATTTCTTCCAGCAACTCTCCGATGACCTCTTCTTTTTCAGCAAACCCTAGGGTAGGTGTTACCTGAGGCTCGTATAGAACTTGGTCAAAAAGGATGTTGGAGAGCCCTTGTTCCTCTGAAAAATGAGCCCAGAACTGTCGATCCAATCCAGCGGGGGGAACCTGGCTGAGGGCTCCGATAAAAGCGGTGAGTTCTTGAAGAGAGAGGTTTTCCAGAAAGGTTAGGCTGCGGAGGTTAAGGGAGTCAAGAAGTTTCTGGAAGCCCTCCACTAAAGTTTCCATCCCTGAGGTATCCATCTTCACGCCGTTGGCTACCAGAGAATTATCCACATGGGCGAGGGTGAGAACAGGATGTTTCGTCAGAATGCGGCGCAGGGCCTCCAGTAGATGATCGATAGAACTGGTGATAGTTTTGCTGTATAAGGGATATAGTTTGATGTTTTTGGCGACATTGAGCAGAGCCCGGAGGATTTCAGAAATTTGGGCCAAATCTCCGGATTCTAACTTCTGTTCGATGGCGAAAATCCGGGAGGGAACTCTCACGGGGCGCGCCAAGCCCACTGCGGGGG
>JACRCA010000145.1 GCA_016234425.1 Deltaproteobacteria bacterium
CCGGGATGTGAGTCTGCTGCTCCTGCCAGAAGAAGTTGTGATAGGAGATTATGTATTAGTGCATGCGGGGTTTGCCATCCAAAAGATTGACCAAGAGGCAGCGGAGGATGCCCTGAAGCTGATCAGGGAAATCATGGAAAAAGATGCCCCCTAACTTTTCTCCCCCAACTCTTTTTATATATTCCCCTCACGCTATGCGCATAGCGCGAAACGCGCAGATCCTCATTGTCTGATTCCCTTACGGAGCAGCCATGCATGAGGTATCCATTGCCCTCAGTCTTCTAAATATTGTTGTAAAAAAGTGCCAGGAAGAGGGGTTTCACTCGATCGAATCCGTAAAGGTTCGTATCGGTAAAGCCTCGGGCATATTGCCGGAAGCCTTTGCTTTTGCTCTGGAGGTCGCTAAGAAAGATACGATCGCTCGGGATGCCAAGTTTATTATAGACATCGTGCCGCTTGGAGGTTTCTGTAGCGGATGTGCCAGGCAATTTGAAATAGACGAAGCCTATATCCTCGAATGTCCTCTGTGCGGTTCCAACTCTTTCCAAATCCAAAAGGGATACGAGATGGAAGTTGTGGAGATGGAGGTCAATTAACATTCTGCTTTAAAAGAGATATGTAGATCCCATTGGTAGACTCCATCCCCCCCTTGATTTTCTATGGACTTCCTCATCCATTGGATTAAACTTCTATCGATTTTAGACCTCCCATTAAGCAATGGCATCCTAAGGGTACGGGTATAGCTTTGAAAAGAATAGCAATGCCCTATCAAAGAAGAATGGTAGAGGCAGGGAGCAGAATCCAGAGATATTAATAAACCTTTACGGGAATGCCCGACCGTCCATGCCCAAGGGGGGAACTATATATGGCAACCCAAACGTCACTGCGCAGAAAGGTAATAAGAAGTTATCTGAGGGAAATCAGATCCGGGGTGAAACTTCAATGCAGTTTAACTATATAATTTAAAGAACCATAATTGGGATAAGAGGGAAGCATAATGGGACAAAGGAAAAAAGATATAGGGGTAATTTTTAATCTTGACAAAATATGAAGAAAATAATATAAAGCGTTTATAGAATGATTGGGGAGATAGAGCATTAACACTATGGTTTCAATTGTTTGCCGAGCTATAGAAAAAGAGGAGAGCCTAAGAACGTCTGATTATCAATTCTGGCACTTGAAGAGCGAGCAGTGGTAAGATAAAAAATTTTTTTAAAGGAGAAGACTATGGGAAAAGTAGAGAGCACGATCAGGTCAGAAATTTTGCGCTTGGCCAAAAGGGAAGCGCGAGGATTCTTTCTACCTCTCAGGCGGGAATTGCGGGCAATGAAGCTCAAACTCTCGCGTCTCTCTAAGAGCCTTATCTTCTTCGATCGACTGGCCAAGGAGAAGATCCGTGAGGATGAAAGTAAAAAGCTTAAGCTGGAAGCCAGCCCCGAGGAAGTGAAAGCCTCCCGCTTCACGTCCGAAAGAATTCGCAAGCTTCGGAAAAAGTTGGGGATATCTCAGAGAGAGCTGGGCATTCTTACGGGAGTGACCATCGGCGCTGTGGGATTATGGGAGAAAGGAAAATTCCGCCCCGCCATGGATAAAAAGTCTATCCTGGTGGCCCTGCGCAAGCTCAGAAAGCGTAATGTAAAGAAAATCCTCGCCGAGAAGGCCCAAGAGATGGAGAAAAAGAAGCCTCGGTCGAGGAAAGTCAAGGCGGCTCGAGGGAAGGGGCTTCTCAAGAGACGAGTAATTGCCAGATCAAAAAGGGGCCGAAGAAAAGCGTAAGATATTGATCAACCTCAGCTGGAAGAGGTAGCCGGCTTTTCGGGTTTAAGAATCAGGGTACGACAATCATAACTTTTGCGTGCTCCAGAAAATTGAGGTGCTTGGAAAGTTCACGAATCTTTCTGGCATCCTCATTGGAAAGGATCAAGTTCCGGTTGTTTGCTCCCGCAGCCTGAATGGCCTTGACCACCAAAGGATTTGCAGCAACCCGCGGATTTACTTTGGCTTCGGCGATGCTCTTGGCATAGCCAACGATCCCCTGCTTTTCGAGCCACTCTTTATCCACGTAGGTAGAGCCATATATTTCCCGCCCATCCTCGTCGATAATCTTCGGGGCCGCCGATGGAATGAACGGCAGATCCTGCGCATCGATGATTAAGCCGGTGACCACACCCTGGGAGAAGGCCAGGCTGAAGGGTATAAGAATCAACCATAGGGGGGATAACTTCAGGATCACTTTCTTCATGGAATTTCCTCCTTTCCCCAAAAAGGGTATTGGCAAAATCTAACCACAGAGGCCTCAGAGAAATTATTAATTTTTGCAAAACTCTCGGTTCAACAATGCCTTGTCTCCAAACAAGCGGTCGATTCTATACTTTTTCATATCTATTCCTTTTAGAGAAAACTCCTTTGGAGAACGCAGGGGATTTCTCTGTGTGCTCTATGGTTTAATATATTGCCCTATGGGGTGGAATTATTTTTCCGGGTTGATCATAAACGATTTCGTTCTTTCCGTCCAGATTATTTTCCTTCCTTCCTCCAGGGCCTGCAGGTTTATCTCCATTCTTTCTCCCCTGAAATTATTCTCCAGGGTTTGGCGAAACTCTTCCACTCGCAGAGGGAGGAGGTTTGATTCCAGAAGGGCCCCTATCATAATGATATTGGCGAGAATGGGTAAACCCAATTGCCCCGCTTTTTCCGTGGCCGGTATGTAATAGACCTCTCGGGAAAGGCTCTCGAGAGTTTTTTTAATCTCTTCCTCCCCCGGATACTTTTCATTTCCAGAGGTGACCTCAATCGGGTAGAAGGGACGGGTATTGGCGATGACCACTGTTTCGGGATTGCCATAAATCGTCAGGACGCGAAGAGCTTCCACAGGCTCTAACGCGACAACGATATCAGCCTTCCCCTTGGGGATTAAGGGACTGAGCTGTTTTTTGGAAGAAATGCGGACGTGACTCATCACCGCACCGCCCCTCTGAGAGGCTCCATAAGTCTCCCCGATGGTTACGAAAAACCCCTTGCGCACAAGGGCCTGGCCGATCAGCTGGGAAGATAGCACATTTCCCTGCCCGCCCACTCCGGTAATGATCAGATTATATGATTCGCTGTTTGCCCTCATTTACTTGGCCTCCTCTTTCACGATTGCTTTCCCAGGACAGATGTCGGCACACACTCCGCACCCCACGCAGAGCACCTCATCGATCTTGGCCTTGGCCATGCCTGGGTCCCAAATTAATCCCGGGCATCTAAAAACCCGGGTGCAAAGGCGGCCGCATCCACAATCCTCCCCAACACACTTGCGGGTATCCACTTGAACCTTATACGGGATTTTTTCTTCTCCCATCTTCAACATGGCACATTCCCGGCGCATGATGATCACCTTTACCCCTGTTGAATCTTCCAGGGCCTGCAAGATCTTCTGTTCTGTGCCTGGAAGGTCAAAGGGGTCGGTAACCTCCACCTTGGCTCCAAAAGCCCCACAAACACCAGCGATGTCCACAGGAGTTACTTCCTCTCCCATGGCATTCATCCCTACTCCTGGATGGGGTTGAAATCCAGTCATGGCCGTTGCCCGGTTGTCCAGGATAACCAGGATCAGGTTCGATTTGTTGTAATAGGCGTTGACCAGGGCAGGCATCGCTGCATGGAAGAAGGTGGAATCCCCGCACATGGCAATCACGGGTTGGTCAAAGCCAAAAGGAGCAAGTTTCCCAAAGCCGCTGGCCAGGCCTGTTCCACTCCCCATGGCTCCACTGGTCTTTAAAAGGAAAAAACCTGTGGGGCCCCGGCCAAGGGCGTAACATCCTATGTCACCCGTAACGAACCCCTCCCGATTATCCAGCTGGAGGGCATTCTTAACTGCCCAGAAAGAGGCTCTATGGGGGCAACCCGGGCAGAACCCCAAGACTCGACCTGGAATTATTTTCTCCGCCACTTCAGCGGCTTTGGCTTCATACTGAGGGTCTCTGGCCTGGTAACGGACTTCCAAGATCCTCCCCAGGGCCTCAATGACCCGGTCGGAATTCATCTCTCCGTAAAATGGGACATGTTGCGATCTTTTCCCAAAAAAAGCCTTGGGGCCGATTTGGCGGGAAAAGTCGGCCGCAATCTCCTTGACGTTCCCTTCCAGAAAGGGGTCCACTTCCTCAACAAACAAAATCTGATCGCTCTTTTGCAGGTTCTCCACAATGGTCTTCGTGGGAAGGGGCCAGAGAGTGCCGATCTTGAGAACACCCACAAAATCTTCTAACCCCATCATCTCCACCGCCTCCAGGCTGTACAGCCAACCGCTTCCACAAGTGATGATCAGAACTTTGGGCTGTCGGGGTCCCTGGTACTGGTTGAAGGGGGAAGTTGCCAAAACTTCTTCCAGGTACAGCAGGTTTTTATGAAGCTGGTTATGCTTCTGATGAACCGGGTGGGTATTTCTCTGTCTTTCCTTATCAAAATAGACCTTTCGGTCATTGGAGGGAAGCAAGGCTCCAAGGGTCACATTCCCCCGGGCGTGAGAGGTGCGGGTGACCCCCCTTAGGATGCAAACATTTTTAATCTCCTCCGAAAGGGTGAAGGCCCATCTGGTCATCTCTTTCGCTTCTTGAAAGGTGGAAGGCTCAAGCAGGGGGAGATCGGCCATCTTGGCAAAAGGTCTTGAATCCTGCTCGTTCGTACTCGAATGGGCCGAAGGGTCATCGCAGCAGACCAGAAGTAGCCCTCCCTCGATGCCGATCAGGTTGAGGCTTAGCAAAAAGTCGGAGGCCACGTTCAAACCATTTTGTTTCATGGCACAAATCGCTCGCATCCCAGAAAAGGAGGCGGAGGCGGCAACTTCCAGAGCCACCTTTTCGTTGATCGACCATTCCACGTATATACCCATGGATTTGGCCACGCCAGCCAGGGTTTCGATGATATCCGTGGAAGGGGTTCCGGGGTAGGCGGTGCATACCTTAACCCCTGCTTCCAAGGCCCCTCGGGCGATGGCCTCGTTTCCCATGAGCAGAAGCTCTTTTCCCGGTTCGTCTAAACAGATGACGGACGTACTCGCCTTCTCTCTCCCATTTCCCATGGCCATCCCTTTCAGTTCTTTAATAAATCTCTTTTTATTTTATACCAGAAACGCTTAAAGGATGCCAAGACCTTCGCATTTTAATCTTCTCCCCCTCACCCTCCCCTCTCCCCCGTCGGGAGACGGTGCCGTAATTCGTCATGCCCGCGGAGGCGGGCATCCAGTCAGGTCAAGTCATTGGAAAAATCTTTCTGGTAAGAGGACTTGGCCATATAAAAATTACACTGGATTCCCGTTCCCCGCCTTCGCGAGGACAGGTTTCGCGGGAATGACGGCTCTTTTTTCCATTGCGACACAGTCTGCGGCGGGAGGGGATTCACCCCGTGAAATTTTTTCTCTATTTCACGGGGTAAAGGGGAGGGGACTCAATGGGGAAATTTCAAATATCTTTGGCTAGATTTTTGCAAGATCATGGTGATATGAAATAAAGATGAGTATAATGAAATAGGCACAAAACCAAACGAAAATACAAATAAGAGGAGAGTTAAAAATGGAACTAACAGGCAAACGCATCGCCATTCTGATCGAAGACATGTATAACGAATTTGAGTTCTGGTATCCCTACTACCGCATGAAGGAAGCCGGGGCCAGTGTCACAGTCGTGGGTACGGGAGCAAAGGAATACCATAGCAAAATTGGCCTTCCTGCCCCAGGGGGCCTTTCTGCCGAAACTGTCAGCTCCGCGGACTTTGATGCGGTGATCGTCCCCGGCGGCTATGCCCCTGATCGCATGCGCCGTTCTCCAGCCATGCTCAAGCTGGTAAAAGATTGTTTTAACCAGGGGAAAGTAGTGGCCGCCATCTGCCATGCTGGGTGGGTGCTTGTCTCTGCCGGAATCCTGAAAGGAAAGAGGACTACCTGCTTTTCTTCCATTAAAGACGACGTGATCAATGCCGGCGCCAATTATGTGGACCAGGAGGTGGTGCGGGATGGCCATCTCATCACTTCCCGCACTCCTGACGACCTGCCCGCCTTCTGCCGCGAAATCATCGCGGCCCTGAGTAAGGGATAAGCCCTGGCAAAATCCTAAACAAATTCAAAATTTCAAACTAATCATTCATGGCAGCACTGTCACCCGCGAACCATCAAAATTCCCCCTTCGCCCCCCGAAGGTGTGAAAAAATTATGCTCGTGCCAAGTTGCAGAACCTGGCGTAACATCAGATGCCCTTCGCAGGTCCGGCAGCGGGAGGCGCTTCGCTTGGCATCATAAGGCAGTTATTCTTCCATGGATCAGGCGGGAAAAAGCACCCCGCCTCCCATTTCGGACCGACGGCTGAACCATTTAGCAGAGTCTTCTCCCACCGATGC
>JACRCA010000147.1 GCA_016234425.1 Deltaproteobacteria bacterium
GACCCAATCATTGCTTGTTGGGAAAGCGTACCTCCGCGAAATTTTCCGAATTACCCGGCAGGGACCTGGGGCCCGCCAGAAGCCAGTCGCCTGTTGGAGAAAGAAGGCCGGCGCTGGATAACTACGTGAAAGCTTACGGCCGCCATAAAGGAAAGGTCTTGGTCTTTGAAAATGAAGATTCCGGGTCCATTTTATGATCAATTATCTCCTCTTACCATAGCGAATAATATCCAAAGGAAGGATGAGAGATAATGCGGGTGGGAATTGCTGCGGACCATGGGGGGTTTGAATTAAAGCAAAAAATAGCAGAAGCATTACGCGCGGCAAAATACGAAGTGGCCGATTTTGGGGCGTTTCAGCTGATTCCTGGTGATGATTACCCCGATTTGGTCATCCCTTTAGCCAAAGCCGTGGACAGGAAAGAAGTGGAGCGGGGAGTGGCGATCTGCGGCAGTGGTGTGGGTGCCTGCGTGGCCGCCAACAAGATTCCCGGCGTGCGGGCGGCATTGATTTGCGATGTATTTTCAGCGCACCAAGGTGTCGAGGATGACGATATGAACTTGATTTGCCTGGGTGGGAGGGTAACTGGATACGCGCTGGCTTGGGATTTGATCCAAACTTTTTTGCAAGCCAGATTCATCGGCGAAGAACGCCATCGGCGGCGGTTGGGCAAAATAGCGGCGTTGGAAAATATCGCAGAATCTGGATGAGGGGAGATCAGTTGGTCAAAATAAAGGCTCTGAGGGAGCGACTGCATGGCCAAACATTTCATATAGGCCTTTATGAAGCTGCGGTCCGGGAGCGAATTCAAAAACTGGAACGAGAGAAATTTAGCACCCGCCTGTGGAACAAAGATCCCAGCCTTTGGAAAACAGACCCTAAACACCAAGCTGTGATTCGCAATGCTTTAGGTTGGCTGGATGTGGCCGAAAAAATGGGAAAAAATCTGGACGAACTTCTGGCGTTTGCCGCCGAAATACAGAAGGCTGGGTATCGCCATGTGGTGCACATGGGGATGGGCGGTAGCAGTTTAGCTCCCTTGGCCTTCCAGCAGATACTTCCCCGACCTCCCGACAGTTTGGCTTTCTCTGTCCTGGATACAACAGATCCCGCAACCATCCTAAAAATTGAAAGGGAAATTTCTATCGGAGAAACGCTCTTTATCGTAGCCAGCAAATCCGGAACGACGGCTGAGCCCTTAGCTTTTGGGGAATACTTTTTTGCCAAGGCCAAAGCTCTCAAAGGCAGTCGCGCGGGGGAAAATTTCGTAGCCATCACCGACCCGGCGACGCCCCTGGTCAAAATAGCGCAGGAGCGGGGATTTCGGAAGATTTTTCTCAGCTGCCCGGACATCGGTGGACGATATTCAGCCCTCTCTCCATTTGGATTGGTGCCAGCAGCCCTGATGGGCATTAAGGCAGCGGGCCTTCTTGCTCGGGCAGAGCAGATGGGGCATGCCTGTGGGGCCTCTGTACCATTGCCGGAAAACCCGGGGGTGATGCTCGGTGCTTTGATGGGTGAATTCGCCTGCCGGGGAAGAGATAAAATTACTTTTCTGGTGCCCGAGTCTTTGGCGACCTTGGGATTATGGCTGGAGCAACTGCTGGCCGAGAGTGCTGGTAAGGAGGGCACGGGAGTCCTGCCCGTGACTGGAGAACCACCAGGATCCCCATCCGTCTATGGAGATGATCGGTTTTTTGTCTATATCCGCCTGAAGCATGAGGTTAATGAAACCCTGGAGCGTATCGTGGTTGATTTGCAGAATGCTGGGCAACCAATGGCCCTCATCCAGATGGATGACCGCCTGGATTTAGCCCGGGAGTTTCTCCGCTGGGAGATTGCTACAGCTACACTGGGGGCCATCCTGGGCATCAATCCCTTCGATCAACCGAATGTCCAGGAGAGCAAAGATAACACCAACCGCCTGCTTAGGGAGGTGAGCCAGGTGGGAAAGTTGACCGAGCCTTCTCCGACTCTGGTTGAGAGCCCCTGGCGATTTTTTGCTTCAGAAATTGGGCAGAAGGCCAAAGATTTGCTCAAAGCATTTCTATCCCGGGCCAGGCCGAAAAATTATTTTGCTCTGCAAGCCTACCTGCCGGAGACGCCAGCCACTACTCGGGCATTACAGGCGATCCAGAAGCGCCTGCGGGATGGGTTGCACTTAGCCGCAACCATGGGTTATGGCCCTCGTTATCTGCATTCTACTGGGCAGTTCCACAAAGGGGGCCCGAATACCGGCCTATTTCTGCAACTGACTGCTGATGATGGGGAGGATGTTCCCATCCCGGGTGGGCCTTATACTTTTGGGATCCTTAAGCAGGCCCAGGCATTGGGTGATCTGGAGGCCTTGCGTAAACACGGGCGGGCAGTCCTGCGCATTCACCTGGGTACTGATGTACTGCAAGGGCTGACAGCCCTGGATCAGGCCCTGGAAGCAGCTCTAACCGAGATGGCAGCATGAGACATGTTTCCTTTTTTTGTTTGACTTTGCTCGTTTCTTTGGGCATCTTTTCAGTTATGGGGTTGTCTGCCATGGAAGGGAGAAAGAATATCATTTTAGTGCCTGTTGGCCAGGTAAATGAGGAAGTCCTCGAAAAACTAAGAGATCATATGGGGCGAGTATTTAACAGGAAGATATTCGTTGGCCGGGGCATGCCCGAGCCTCATTATGCTTTCGATAGAAAACGAAATCAGTATTTTTCCTCGGCGATATTAAATACCCTCCGGGAGCAGAAAGACTATATGGCTTCGGAAAGAGTGTTAGGAATTGTCGATCATGATCTGTACGTTCCGGAGTTGAATTTTGTATTTGGAGAGGCCAGCGGAAGGGAGGCTGTCATTTCCATAACTCGCCTGAGGCAAGAGTTTTACGGCCTGCCCGAAGATAGCTCCCTTTTCCATAAAAGGGTGCTGACGGAAGCGGTCCACGAATTAGGCCATACCTACGGAGTGGGTCACTGTAAAAATCCGCACTGTGTCATGTTTTTCTCCAATAGCTTGATGGATACGGATAGAAAAGGATGGGAATTCTGTCCAAAGTGCCAGAGTAAACTCCGAGAGCTCCTCCTGTAGAATTTCAGCTTTCCATCGGCAAACGGATCTACCTGGCGGGATCATGCCACTATATATTGTATCCCGTTGAATGATTAGACCTATATATTGAAGTTCAGCCAAAATTAAAAATTTCCTTGACATCATTGGCTATCTTGCTAAAATAAACCACATTTCTAATCGGTCATCCCAAGCCAAAATAACCTTCTGGAGCAAGAAAATGAGATTTAGTTTCCAGAAGATGGCCAGGTAAAGCCTCCAAGAAATCCTTATATCTTATTGGAGGCTTTTTTATCCGGGCATTGGTAGATGATGGAGTTACAGTGAAGATGGCTTGAAAAAGATAATCTCATTTATGAGGGAACTTATTGAAATAGAGTTTTTTTCGAAATATATCCGGAGGTGCATAGATGAGAACGAAACTCGCCTTTGTATTTCCCCTTTTTGCCCTGATTATTTTCGGCTGCGCAGCCCCAGGGAAAGAGAGTTTCAGATTGGCCAATGAGCTGGCCAAAAGTAACCGGGTGGAAGAAGCCATTGCCATGTATCAGGATGCCCTGGCTAAAGAGCCCAAGAACCCCCAATATCGTGAATCTCTTAATAAAGCCAAGGTTGCCCTCTCAGAGAGACTTACCAAAAAGGCCAGATCAATTCTTAACCAAAAGCCATTGACTTATGATCTGGCCAGAGCAGCCTATCAGGAGGCGGAAAAGGCGCTCACGCTTAGCCCGGGAGATTGGGATGCCCGGAATACTGTGACCCAGGCCAAATCTGAACTGGACAAGATCCATAAGAAGGCTGAAACCCTTTATGCTGAGGCTCTCAAGGCAATGGAAAAAAATGATTGGTCGGTCGGTGTAAAAAAACTTAGAGAGGTTAAAATTGTTCACCCCTCTTACCTGGACGTGGGTTTAAGAATCAAGAAGTCCGAGGAGGAAGCCATTTCCTATTATTTCAAGGAAGCGGAGAAATTCGGCCGAGATGAAGAATGGGATAAAGCAGTGGCTTCTCTCTTGATGGCCCAAGAAATATTCCCGGAGAAGAATGAGATAGAAGCAGCCCTAAAAGAAGCGAGAGCTAAACACAATCCCGATTACTACTTGGCAAAGGCAGAAACCCATGCCGCCCGAAACGAATGGGATATGGCTGAAAAAATGGCCCTCAAGGCTCACCAGGTCAGCCCGACGAGCGCGATCGCCAAGAGGATTGCTTCCCTGAGGCAGAACGCGGCCCTGTATTATCTCGACCGCTGCCAGAAAAATTTATTAGCCGAAAGACTTTACGGGGCCTACTCCGATGCGGTCAGGGCTTTCAGCTGTAATCCTTCTATAAAGAACCTCCCGCCAGCCTCAGAGCTTACGAATCGACTCCTGAAAGCCATGGATGAAAAGGCCACCTTTTATGAAAGCAGGGGGCAGGTCGGAAATGCCCTGGTTTGGTACGACAAGATATTGAGCATTCACCAGGGATACCGGGATGCCTTCTTCAAACTTCAGCATATGAAAGAAAGAGTCAAAGAGAGAGTTATCAAGAAGATCGCCATTATGGACTTTACCTCCCCCTCTGGTAAGCCGGATGCGGGAAAACTGATGACAGATAGCTTACTATCCTACATCACCACCCAGGCGGGCGGTGACGTGAAAATCCTGGCCAGGGACGTCCTGGGCGCTATTCTGAAGGAGATTGAATTGGGCCAGGCAGGGCTCTATGATATCGAGAGTGCTAAGAGGGCTGGGAAACTCAAAGGGACGGATGTATTCATCTTTGGGAGCGTGCTCACTTACAACGTAGAAAGAAATACGACGGAAGGATACAGACTGGTGAACGTGGCCGTTGGCAAGAGGACGGTGGTAAACCCCGCCTACCAGACATGGATGCTCCTCCACAGGGAAAGGCTTTCCGAAGCAACTTTGCGCAATGCCCCACCGCCAACCCTGGAAGAAGAAATCAGAGAGACGGTGAAGTATAAAGTCGGAACCGAGAGGAAGAGGACGACCGTGGCTGTTTCCTTCCGGGTGATCGACATAGAGGAAGGCGAGGTGGTCATCACCAAGACCATAAAGAAAACTCAAGAAGTGAAGGATGACTACTCGGAAGGCGTCCCCTTTGCGAATATCCCGTTCGACCCGCTGGAAGTTCCTTCGGACGGTGAATTGGTGGACAAGGTCACGGAAGAGGTTGTGGCCGAGCTAAGCCGCGAAG
Organism: Deltaproteobacteria bacterium; assembly: GCA_016234425.1. Lineage (GTDB taxonomy): Bacteria > Desulfobacterota > SM23-61 > SM23-61 > SM23-61 > JACRCA01. Next base: position 5,254 of record JACRCA010000147.1, read on the forward strand.
TTATGTCCCGCTTCCAGAACCTGCAGATTCAATATTCCCATGCTGCCGAATTGCTCAAAAAGAAAAGGGAGTATGAAAAGGCTGTGGAAAAATACGTCGACGTCATTCATATGGAAGAGATCAAAAATATCTCGGGTCCTCTTTCGGAAAACGCCAAGAGGGAGATAGAACAGTTGCTCAAACAGATTTTCTCTTAGGAGAAGGGCGTGCGCAAAGGCTTGATATTATCCCTGGGCCTCTTGATTCTGGGGGCCCTGTCTGCTCAGGCCCAGGGGGTGGAGTTTAAGCCGAGAATCGTCTTCCTCCTCTTTGTCCCCCAAAACATAGAAGCCACGCCCTACATGGATTCCATCCCCACCCTATTGTCTGCGGCCGTAACCAAGAAAAATTTCTTTGAAATCGTAGAGAAGAAGAGGGTGGAAAAAACCCTCGAACTGGAGGGGTATAAACTCACCAGTCTGAATACCAACCAAATGGTAGCGATAGGCAATAAACACGGGTTTGATTATATTGTTTTCGGAAACGTGAAGAAAGAAAGGGGCATTATTTTCGCCAACATAAAAATACTCGACATCCGCCATCAGACCATCTACTTTGAACATACTCTAACAACCACCGAAGGGGGCCTCCCCGATCAGGTGGGTAACCTGGCCAACCAGATCGTCGAGAAGACAAAGAATTTTATCTCTGCGGGAGCTGCTAAAGCGCGGGCGATGGAAATGCCCCCTGATCCACCCTCCCAGTTGCGGGTGCAAAGCGGAACTAAAAAAATAAGATTGTCCTGGAGTCACAACGCTCCCCAAACATTGGTGGGTTTTAAGGTTTACAGGACAAAAAAGTATGAGGAACGCTATATTCTCCTTAGTTCAGTCTGTGAAATGACCTGCGCGGATGAGAATCCCGTGCTTAATGAGCCTCTCCTCTACAGAGTAAAGGCCGTGGGTAAAAATGGGCAGGAAAGTGAGTTCTCTGAGGTGGTGGAGGCGATCACAGTTGCTGGTCCTCCTCCCCCCATTTTTCTTAGCATAGAAGGGGATATCAAAAAGGCCTATTTGAAATGGCGTTCTTATCCAGGCGGGGGGGTGTGGAGGTTTAGAATTTATCGCCAGCAAGCACCCGAGAAGGAATTTAAGGAAATCGCCGAGGTTTCTGCAGCGACAACTGATTATACCGACAAAGGATTGTTAGATGGTACGACCTATTCCTACGCCTTGAGTGGCGTGAACGTGCAGGGTGTGGAAAGCGATGTGTCGAACCCCCTGGAGATCAAAACCGTTAAAGAGCCTGACGGAGTTAGGGCAGAAGGGGGAAAAATCCGTCGGATAACAATAGGCTGGAATGCTCATCCCTTTGCCGGGATTGCTGGTTATAACCTCTACAAAGCTGAGCAAAAGGACGGGGCGCATAAACTCCTGGCCAAAATCGGAAACAGAATGACTGTTACCTACACCGATGTAAAAGGTCTGGGGGATGCGGCCACATACTGGTACAAGGTTTCTGCATTCAACAAGGAAGGTGTGGAGACCGATCTGTCGGAGGCGGTCTCTGCGACTACCCGGGGGATTCCGCCTGTGCCTGAAGGGCTCAAAACCAAGGAGCGGGAGCCCAGAATGGTTTCTCTCAGGTGGCCCCCTGTGAAAAGCCCTGAGGATGAAATCCGGGGTTATTATATTTACAGGTCTACAGAGGAAAAAGGCGAATATCAAAGAATCGCTCATATCAAAGATCCGGGTGTCGACTCCTATCGGGATAAGGATCCAGCGCTTAGGGATAACACAACTTATTACTACAAGGTTTGTTCATATAATTCTGCAGGTATGACCAGCGATCTCTCGGAGCCAATACCCGCAACGACCAAGAACACCCCGGCAACGCCCAGTGGGCTAAAGGCTCAAAGCGGCGAAGTAAAAAAGGTTACCCTTACTTGGGAGCCGAATCCGGAAAAAGATATCCGCGAGTACGTAGTCTTTAGGGACTCAGCCGGGGGCAAGGGGTTGAAAAAAATTCCGTCCCTGAAAGGGAAAACTGTCTATGTGGATTCTGGCCTGAATGATGGAACAACCTATTCCTATACTGTGAGAGCAATTGATGAAGATAATTTGGCCAGTGAGCCCCCTAAACCTGTCATGGCCACGACCAAGCCCCGGCCGAAAAAACCGACGGGATTAAGAATGATTGCTAAAGAAGGGCAAAGGACCTTGCAATGGGACAGCAATGCGGAAAAAGATATCAAGCAGTATGTCGTGTATAAAAGGGGCCCCCTCGGAATCTCCCAGAAGATTTCCATCGTTACGGACATCTCCTGGACCATCGATGAAAGGAGTATTAAAAAAGGGCAGAGACTCTTTGTTACGGCAGTTGATGAAACTGGTCTGGAAAGTGAGGGGTCTGATCAGATCGTCACCGAGTGAAACTTTTTTATCCGTTTGCTGAAAAATCGACTTGTAAAAAGGAGGAAAGGGTGAGGGCAAGATTTTTTTTCTTCATTCTGGGCTTAATGATTCTGGTGGGCAGCAGTGTGCACGGGCAGTCAACTTCAACCAAGAGTGCAGAGGATTCCGAGATTGGCCGTTACCAGCTTTTTCAGGGAACATACACCAGCATCGACTTAAAAAGGCAACAGACATCCACCCATACGGGAATATTCCTAATGGATACAAAAACAGGGAAGGTCAAAAGATATCTGAATAAGATAGACGAGGAGGGAAAATATATAGAGACCTGGGTACCCACCGAACTCCCCACAGAAAAATAGCCTAAAGTCCATTTGATGGATGAAGCCCCTTTCTTCCAGGAACACCGAGAAGTAAAATTGCCATCCCTCAATCTTTCCCCGATTACTTGCCGAAAGAATGCCAAATCCCGAGGTCACGAAAGCCCCAGAAAAGATAATTCCCATTGAGATGATAAGGAGAAATGGTGCTTGGGAAATCAATGGACCAAAGAGTGGCAGGATATATTCTTGCATGAATCCGGTTTTTTCTTGCTTTATGTAAAACTATAAAGATATTATACCCTTGGAAAACTTAAGGCTGCAAGTCTTCAGATACCTGAGAATTTAAAGGAGGAAATAATGTCAGGAGAAAAAGCAGCTCTCCAAGGCCTGCGAGTCATCGAGTTGGGAAATCTTATCGGAGCCCCTTTCTGCGGCACTCTGATGGCAGAATTTGGGGCCGAGGTCATCAAGATCGAAGACCCAAAGGTGGGAGATGCTGGACGGTATACAGGGGAGGTGGTCGACGAGACGAGCCTCTATTTTGTATTCTTGGCGCGAAACAAGAAGTGTATAACTCTGGATTTGCGCGTTCCCCAAGGCCAGGAGATCTTTAAGAGGCTTGTCCCTTTGGTGGATGTGGTAGTAGAAAATTTTCGTCCGGGAACCCTGAAAAAATGGAAGATCGATTATCCCGAGCTTTCCAGGATCAATCCCCGTTTGATCTTGTCCCACGTGTCAGGGTTTGGTCAATATGGACCCTACAAGGAGCGAGCGGCTTTCGACCGGATCGCCACGGCTTTTGCCGGGCAAGACTACATTACGGGATTTCCGGATAAGCCTCCCGCCCATCCCGGCGGCTCGGTGGCCGATTACTTAACGGGATTGTTCTGCACAGTAGGGGTTATGTTCGCCATCTACTTGCGGGATCTCAACAAGGGGCAAGGACAGGAGATCGATCTGGCCCTCTACGAGGGGATGTTTCGGGTCATGAACCAGGTGGAGGAGTATGATCAATTGGGCGTTATTCCGATGCGCACGGGCAATACGAACCCTCAATTCGTGCCGGCAGAAACTTTCCTGACGAAGGACGGCCAGTGGATTGCCTTTCATGCCGGCACCGACAGCATCTGGAAGCGCTTCATGAAACTGATGGGCCGGGAGGATTTGGGTGATGACCCGAAATTTAGTATCCAGAGAAACCGGAATCAGAATCGAGAGGAACTCCATGCCATTATAGCGGATTGGGTAAAAAATTTTGAGATCAAACCCCTTCTGGAATTACTCTGGGACGCTGGCATTCCCTCCACCAAAATCAACAACATTGCGGATATCTTTAAAGACCCGCACGTTCAAGCTCGAAAAAACATCATCGAGACCAAGCTTCCGTCAGGGAGGAAGATTAAAACGATGGGCATTGTCCCCAAGTTGTCCGTAACTCCTGGCCGGGTAGAATTTGTAGCTCCACCATTGGGCGCATATAACGAAGAGGTTTACCGAGGTTTGCTCCAACTATCTGCTGAGGAATACGTGGATCTAAAAAAGCAAGGGGTTATTTAAAACCCAGGACCTAATTTGCTCCGTTTTGTAAAATTGGACGTTTGGCTTATGGGAGAGGGAGAAAGGGAGTTATTTGGACAAAGAGCATGCAATTCCTCTTGCTATGAGACGAGTGGGATTGCGAGATACATTTGGGGAATCAGGTCCCAATGAAGCCCTGCTGGAAAAGTATGGCCTTACTCCGAGGCATGTCGCTCAGGCTGCCAAGGATATTCTTAGATTCCGTTAATTTTAACTTTTGAGCAGCAGCCCTCGGTTTCCTTCTCGGTCCTCGATTCCCTTGCAGATGACCAGCTTTTTCCCGACACGCTTCCCCTCTTTCCATACTTTCTCATCCCTGCTGGAAACTCCTCTGCTGATCCTGACGGTGTGGGGGTATTTGTAAGCGATGTACTTTTTCAATAATGGATCCTCTATCTTCATCAAGGCCTGGGGGCTCTGCCCCTTTTCCTTCTCTCTCCTCTGGGCTTCCAGTTTAGAACGAAACCCCTCGATGATTCCAACGGCAAAGTCTGTTTGGCGCCAGCGATTCAATTTTTTATTTTTATTATACTCGGCCCACTGGGATTGAATAAATCGCCGCCCAAAATCATGAACATAACTTGCCATCTTTATGTTGGGGATCGTTCCGCTGATCTCCAGCACCCGCCCCATTTTCTCTTTTTCTGGCACATAGGCAGAGACCCAGATTCCCTTTACAAAATAGAAGTCCTGTAACAAGTGGGCCAAGGCATAGGCTTCCGATGGATGACGCAAGGCAGGCCGGCCAACAAATATGCTGGTAAAGTCCCGATTTTCAGCCTTGGCTAAAAGATCTAAATTGTATTTGGAAATTAAAGCATGGGCCTTGGACATGGCCGCATCAGCTTCATGGTGATACTGGCTCTCTGCCAGGGCGAAGAGTTTTCTGACCCGGCCCAGGATTTTATCTTCCAGACTCGCAGATCCATTGAAGATCCTTTCCTCAGAGACTCGTTTATCCAATGGGTGATATTTTCCCGAAGCTTTTGGATTCGCCCGCAGCAGGTAGCAAGCCTTTTGAAATTGTGGGCCATGGGGAGGTTCATGGTGGGCAGCCAAAACTTCGCTGGTAAATTGATGGGCCACTTCATGGAGAAGAACCTCACACCCAGAATCCCAGGAATGGTTCAGCACCAGATCCCGGCTCAAGGAGATCTCCCGCTTTCCCGAAGACCAGTAACCCCACCGATCTGGCATATCTCGAATATTAAACAGAGGGGGCCGCATCATTTTCCGGTGGTCGGAACTTAAGATCCAGAGAGCCTTTTCCCATTCGCAGGAAAGCCCGTGCAGGATGCGCCGCTCCAACTCTTCGTGGCTTAAAATTTTTCCCTGTTTCTGCTCAGCCATGCCCAATCCGTTTTACCTATGGCCGCCCCGCAGCAGACCCCTTTCATTTCTCAGATATCTAAAAAAGAAGAATAGACACCTAGCCGAGGGTTGTCAAGTCTCGCAAGGAACAAGAAAAAAGCCCACCGCTGACCTGCAACAACAGGTGGGCTAGGAGAGAGTCCGCTTGCAAATCAAGAGAGTCTCTGAAAATGGAGCTTTCCCCATGATTTGGGCAGTCGCCTCGTGGTCGAGGGGTGGGCAGGGGATTCACATCCTGGATAAAAGGGGGCCAGCTTTTTTCCGATCGGGCAATCCCGGCATAAGGAAAGGCCTTTTTTAAAAGCATAGTAGAAAAAATCTCCCTTAGCGAGATCCTGATATTTTTCTTGGCGACTCATCCAGTAGCGTTTGGCACAGGCGTTTTTGGAGATCATTAATTTCCCCGGCTGGTTTGGGCAGCTGATCATTTCTGGATGATTTTTGGCCAACCATTCCTTCACCGCACGTTGATTTGCGACCACGGGATCCTCCTTTGGCGATTGAAGAGCAGCAGGGCTGGGATTTCTTTTTAAGATGAAGCAAATAGGGCGCTGAGTAAATAGGGTGAACTCTGTATATCAGGAAAAGATACAATGTATTTTTGATGAAATATCTACGTAGGGGAAAATGCCGATATCAAGAAGAAAAGAGGAAAGTTTTTATCAACTTTGTTGACTGATCTTTCCCCAGTTAGTAAAATCCAATAGATACGCGGAATTTCAATCAGCTCATAAAGAAAAGATTTACCAAATTACTGGTCGCTCGATAAAGGAACAAAATAGGGGGAGAAGGGAAAGGTAAAGGGGGAAAGTCTTATGAAAACACGCAAGAAAATCCTGCTTGGCGGCTTGGGAGCGCTGACCCCGGTCATCATGAATTTATTGGTTATTGACCTGAAAGTCCTTGCAGACCTAACCCCGTTCGTTCTTCTGGGGTACATCATCCGGGTGGTTGTCCTTTTCTACCTGGGAGGGCTTGTGGCCTACCTGCATAAAGATGAAAAAAGTCCGGTGAAGCTTTTCGAACTGGGCATTGTGGCTCCGGCACTCATAACCGCCCTTCTCAATGCCGCCCAAGTCGAAGCTCCCAAGGCCCCTGAGCCAATGGATCGAACGACCTCGGAGCTTCTGCTTCCCACCGCCTATGCCCAGGTGCCTCAGAAAGAAGAGATCAAGAATTTTGCTTTGCCCAAGGAATCCCGGTCAGAGGAATTCTGGCGGGGACTGACGGGTGCAAACCCAAAGAGGGTTTGGTTCGTAATCGTGCGTTCGCACCGAAGCTTAGAAGATGCACGAAAGGAAGCACAAGAGATCAATCAAAAAGGGCAGGGTTTTAAGGCAGAATTGTATGCCACCTATGGGAAAGATTCTTCCTATGAAGTTGTCATCGGGGCAAACCTGACTTACGAGGAAGCCCAGAAGCTCCGTCAGCGAGCGATTGCTGCCGGTTTTCCCAGGGAAACATACCTTTGGACTTTTCCAAAGTAGAAAAAACGAAGAATATATTGAACCACAGAGTTCTCAGAGAAATACTCTGCGATTTCAAGAAAAATTTATTCAGAAATCCCCCCTTTACCAAAGGGGGGCAGGGGGGATTGAGAATTTTTTCGTTCTCCGTGATCTCTGCGGTTAATTTTTATCAAAAAAATTTTTCGAGGAGGAAATGGTATGAAACTTGTTACCTTTGTCAAAGATAGCCAGAAGGAAGGGAAGCATATGCTCGGAGCCCTTCTCGATGAAAATTCGATTTTAAACCTTCAGGCTGCGGCGGCGCTTTACCTA
>JACRCA010000146.1 GCA_016234425.1 Deltaproteobacteria bacterium
AAAGGGGGATGCCAGCCTTTTCCAGAATTTTATAGGCATCTTGAGCCAGACTTCCGGCGATCCAGCAGACCGCTATGGGCTTATCAGTCTCTTGGAAAATATCCACGATATCTTGGGCCATCTTTTCAGCTCTTTTTCCTACGAACATGGTCAGCAGGATGATCATGGAATGCAGCGCCTCCTCCTTGAGCATGGTTCGCAGGTATTTCTTTAGCAACTCCGGCTCATCGGAAAAGATCCGCTGGGAAGTCTGCGCCGTCATGTCCACAGGATTCAGGGCCGAGCCGAAGGGCGGCAGAAGATTGACCATGGCCTTTTTCGCCTCTCCTTTTAATTCGGGAACACTAAGGCCATGTTCCTGACACTGATCAGCGATCAGAACGCCGGCCCCTCCCGAAGAAGTAAGGATGCCCACCCCATTTCCTCTGGGCAAGCGGCCTAACATGAGCAGGTTGCCTACGTCAAACATCTCATCCACGTCATGAACTCGCAAGATTCCGAATTGGTTGAAAAGGGAGTCGTAAAGGGAATCGGCCCCGGTCTGGGCTCCGGTGTGGAAGGCCGCCGCTTTTTTCCCCACCTCGGATTTTCCCACCTTGAGGATGACCAGAGGCTTTTTTCTTCTTAAGGCTTCCCTGGCCACGTAGTGCAGCTTATCCAGGTTTCTGAATCCCTCGATGTATCCCAGAATGACTTTGGTCAAGGGGTCCCGGATCATGTAGTGCATGTAGTCCGTTGATTCAAGAACCTCTTCGTTCCCACTGGATACCCAGTAGCTGAATCCTACGCCCATTTCCTGGGCTGCGCTGAAAAGAGAACCGCCCAGGGCACCGCTCTGGGAAATGAAGCCGATATTGCCGGGAATCACCGGCTCAATCTCGAGCACGTTGGTGAAGGCTAAAGGAATCCTTTCTGGCAAGTTGACGATGCCGATGCAGTTTGGGCCGCAGATGGGGAAAGCCGACTTCCGGGCCATGTCCCCCAGTTTTCTTTGCATCTCCGCCCCCACCTCGCCGATTTCCGCGAAGGCCGAGCTGAATATGACGGCGGATTTCACACCCTTTTCCAGGCATTGAGAAATGGTATCGAGGACGAGTTCAGCGGGCAAGCCAATCAAGGCGACATCGACTTCTTCAGGAATGGCCTGGATGGTGGGGTAGCATTTCAGCCCGGCAATTTCTGGATACTTGGGGTTAACTGGAAATATTTTGCCTGCGTATTTGTGATTGAGCAGGAACTTGATAGGCCTGCCGCTGATGCGCGTGAGGTCCCCTGAAGCTCCGATGACCGCTACGGACTTGGGATGAAACAGGGGTTCAAGGTTGTAGGGAAAGGGGTTTAAATCCACGCCGTTTTCTCCCTTAAAAAGGCCAGTAGCTTTTGTTTATCGCACTGGGGTCCTTGCGCGGTTAAGCAGCTCGATGAAAAACGTAGGCTTCTGCATGAGCCCAACGATCACCAAAAGGATGATCCCCGCGAGATCTGTTATCCACCCGGGTTTTATCAAAGAAAAGGCCCCAATAAAGAGCATGATCCGCTCGTGAATTTTGGTCGAACGGAACATGTATCCCTGGATCCCGCAAGCCAGGGCATAGACTCCGATAAGGGCTGTGATCGCGGCCAGGGCTATATCTCCAAGGTCACCCTTGAGCAGGAGGGCGGGGCTGAAAACGAACATGTAGGGGAGGATGTACACCACCAGCCCTAGCCGGCAGGCTGTCCAGGCAGTGCGCATCATCTCCGCCCCGGCTATCCCGGCGGCAACAAAGGCCCCGGGAGCGACGGGGGGCGTAAGGTCTGAGACCAGGGCGAAGAAGAAAATGAACAGGTGGGCAGCCAGGGGCATGACACCCATATTAGTCAAGGCCGGGGCAACCAGGATTGCTAGGACTAAATAAGAGACGATGATGGGCAGCCCCAGGCCGAGGATAAGAGAAGCGATCATGGTCAGTACGAGAAGAAGGATCAGAGATTCTCCCGAAAGTTCGATGAGGATCGTCGAGATCTGCAGTCCCAGGCCGGTAAGGGTGATCATTCCAACCAGGACATTGCAGCAGACCACAATAGCCACGACGGGTAAGGCCGTGTGAGCCCCACTCTCCAGAGCCCGGACGATTTGCTTGAAACTCATCCGGGTAGACTTCCTTAGGAATGAAACCAAGGGAATGCAGATCACCGCCCAGAACGCGGCCCGGGTTTCCGTGACATGAACGTAAGCCAAGAAGTAAACCAGGACGGCAGGTGGGATGATGAAGTGAAATCCTTCCTTGAGGGTCTTTTTGAAGCTGGGGCATTGGGCTCGGGGGATTCCTTTTAAGCCATATTTCACGGCCTCAAAATCCACGATTAAAAAGAGGCCCACGTAGTAAAGGAGAGCGGAGAGGGCGGCAGCCTTGCAGATGGAAAAATAGGAAGTACCGAGAATCTCCATCATGATGAACACGGATCCCCCCATGACCGGGGGCATGAATTGGCCTCCCACACTGGAGGCCGACTCCACCGCTCCAGCGAAATGCGGTTTGTAGCCAGCTTTTTTCATCATGGGAATAGTCACTTGTCCTGTCCCGCAGACATTGGCTATAGCGCTGCCAGAGATCATCCCGAACATGGAGCTGGCCACCACTGCGATCTTGGCTGGCCCGCCCCGTACATAACCGAACAGACTCAAGGCCAGTTTGAAGAAAAAATCCCCGGCCCCGGATTCCCGCATAAAAGTTCCGAAAAGCATGAAGAGAAAGATGAAGGTGGCGGAAATGCCGGTGAGGGAACCGTAGATGCCTTCGGTGGTCATAAATAGACCGCTTATGATGCGCTCGACCTCGTAGTCTGGATGGCCCAAAACTGTGGGCATCCACTCTCCGAAACGGGCGTATATGAGGGACCCAAACACAAAGATAGCCAGAGCCCATCCCGTTGCGCGGCGGGCGGCCTCTATAGTCATAAGAATCAGGATCCCCCCGAGGATCAACTCATAGAGCGGGGGCTCGAGGCCGACCTCGCCGGCCCGCACGATGAAATGAGTAACCACATAGTAGCTTATGTAAAGAAGCAAAGCCACCAGCAGGATTCCATCCCAGGTTAACCGATCTTTTTTTTGCCTCCCGGAAATAGGATAGAGAAGAAAGATGAGAGTGAAAGCAAAGGCTACGTGAATAAGCCTTTGGTACATGGCCACCAAAGGAGCGTAGCCGGTTATCAATTGGTAAAGGGAAAAGGCTATGGCTATACCCGTCACTACTTTTGCCGATGCCCCCTTCAACCTATGCTGAGGACCTTTGGCCTCTTCTTCTATTTCTATTCTTTGCTGGACTGCCATTTTTTCGGTCACGTGGAATGACCTCCGCGTTTGACGGGTGACGATCAACCCTCAATTCACTTCCCTCACACCACTTGAGCTGCTTACCCGCGGTCTTGCCGGTAGCCCAAGGCATATTCAGCAATCAAGATCTTCTGCAAATCGTTGACCCCTTCGACAATCTGCAAGAATTTGGCGTCGCGGAAATACCTCCCTACAT
>JACRCA010000150.1 GCA_016234425.1 Deltaproteobacteria bacterium
AACGGAGGGATATAAGGAAACGAAGTTCCTTTCGGCCTGTAAGGGAGTCGGAGTTGCCCATAGTACCGTTTGGATTTCAAAGCAGTAAAACTTTGGGAGAGGGAAGGGGCAATGCTTTCATTGAGTTTCTGAAGGGGGGAAGGACAGGAGATTGCGAGATGCTAAAAACTCCAGAAATGTCCGGGAACTTCAGAGGAAACTATACCAGAAGGCCAAGCGGGTTGCGAAAGCCACTGGAAGAAGATGATCGGAAGGCCGTGTGCGGGAAGGAGCAGCCGACAAGGCTGCAATCCAGCTGGTGGGAGTCCAGCCGTGTCAATTGCCCATGTCGGACACGTAGCGATACCACATCCCGGGTTGGGTAACTACCCGGGCGATGCGTGGTGTAAATGGCCTGGCCGCCTGGCATTGTGAATGCCACGGTGGGTGCGACCTGGAGGCCTAGCGAGTGTGGGAGCCTGAAGATGAACGAATGATTGCCGCCCCGAAATACGGCTCCCTGTTGAAGTTGCATTGCAGGGATCTTCTCGTGTGCCGAACGTGTTTCCTGTGACGTGAGGCCGGAGTCCTCCGGGAAGAAGTGGGTATGAGCACCGGAGGAACACGGCGGGGTATGGGTCCAAGCACCTACACAAGGATTGCAGAGATAATGTCGGGAAGGTCCTGTGACCAGCAGGGGTCGGTAGCAACCTGCAAAGACTTCCTTCATAAGTAAAACGAAAGAAGGGAGAGGTTATGGGACTGGCGCATGAGCCTATATGAGCGAGGAAGGTGGGGCAACGCCCACTGAGGCGACGTTGAACGTTGCCCTGGTGCGGGTAACACCCAAGCCAGGCAAAGGGGCACTGGGCACTCGGTGGTTCCGAGAGCGTCTCTCGTATCCGGGCTCAGAACCGGGGTTTCTACGAGGGACGTATCGGGACGAGGCTGTAGGAAAACCTTGCGAATTCGGGGTGTAGGCGTGCCGGCGCTTCAGCTTCGCGAAGTAAGGGAAGGCCTACAGCCAGTAGATGGCTTGCAGGGCCGAGGCCAGAACCGGATTCGGGAAAACCGACTGTCCGGGATCGCAGGGAGGCTTGCGGAAACGTGGGCTATGGTGGAAATGTGAACCCACCTCGCGTATCGAAAGAGCGGGGATGGAAACCCTCCATCTAAAGTCGCGCGCGCCGTATTTCTATCCCGACAACTGCATGCACGGTTTGATGAGGTGTAGCTGGAGATAGAGCGATTTAGCTACTACGCCAGCTCTCTACTCTACCCATTTTCTCTGATCATCTTCTTTTGCCTGACTGGGGCTTATTCGATCAACAACAGTTCCACGGATGTGGTCATCATGCTTATTTTTGGCGTGATCGGTTATTTTATGAGAAAGATCTCTTTAGAGGGAGCTCCCCTGGTCCTGGCTTTCGTTATCGGCCCTTTATTGGAAAATGCGCTAAGATTATCGCTCATCAAATCCAATGGGAGTTTTTCCATTTTCTTCACCCGCCCGATTTCGGCCACCTGCCTCATTATGGCCCTCGCCCTCCTGCTGATTTCTTTCTTTCCCTGGTTTCGGCCTCCGGGCGCGGCTTTAGAAAAAGAGGATGCAGTATAAAGATTTATATGGAAACGAGAGAGATGGAAACGAGAGAGGTTGAGGGTGCAACTCTTTTACCGGATTGCTTATGAATACCTGTTTTTTCTTTGCAATGGAAGGATGAATTTAAAATGATCAGGGAAAATACTTTCGTTTAGAGCACTTCAGCGAAAGGAGCCTAATGATGGAAATGGTGTATGGGGACGCGCTCCGGCGAAATGCCAGAAAATTTCCCGATAAAACTGCGGTCATCTGTGAAGGAAAACGCCGGACCTACAGGGAATTCAACCTCCGGGTTAACCGATTGGCCAATGCTCTCCAGAAATTGGGGCTGAGCCCGAAGGACCACGTAGCCACCCTTTCCTTGAATGCCGTAGAACTCATGGAAGTCTATTTTGCGAATCTCAAGCTGGGAACCCCCATTGTGCCCTTGAATGTTCGCTACCTTGCTCCGGAATGTCTCCGCTACCTACGGCTGATGGATTCAACGGTCCTGGTTTTTCAGGATCGCTTAGCCGATCTGGTGAGTTCCATCCGCGATCAACTGGCTCGAGTGAAGGCTTTCATCTGCTTTGGAGAAAAAAATCCTTCTTTTGCCCAATCCCTTGAAGATCTAATCGCCGGAGGTTCCGAAGAAGAGCCGGCGGCCGAGGTCTCGGAAAGGTCTCCGGCTTTCATCATCGCCACAGGAGGCACCACGGGATTTCCCAAAGGGGCGGTTCTAACCCACCGCAATTTTCTTTGGAATACCATCAATACCACAGCCGAGGGCCAGAATCCCCTCCTTGAGGACGTGATCATTTATCCTCTTCCCTTATATTACGGCGCAGCGGTGAGCCGACTTCTTTCATCGATCTACGTGGGCAGTACATTTATCGTCATGCAGGACTTCGACGCCCGGAAGTGCCTCCAGATCATCGAAAAAGAGAAGGGTACAGCCATCATCGGCAACGCCACCATCTGGGCTTCCCTGATCGCCGAGAAGGAAACCAGGGTTTACGATACATCTTCCATGAAGATGTGGTATTCCGCCATGGGAGCTTTGCCCCTGGTTATGAAAGAAAAGGTTTCCCAGTTCCTTTTTCCAGGGGCCAATCCTTTCATCGGTTATGGGTTAACGGAGGCCACAGGAGGGGTCACCTTCCTGAAACCTCATGATACCCCCCGGGAGCCGGGCAGTAGCGGCCGGGCCGTGTATTCCTGTGAAGTCAAGATCGTGGACGAAGCAGACCGGGAACTGCCGGCTGGGGAAGTCGGGGAGATCCTCGTTCGCGGCCCTATCGTCATTGATCAGTATTACAATAATCCCGAAGAAACCGCCAAGACCTTTCGGGGGGGGTGGCTTCATACCGGAGACCTGGGGAAGCTCGATGATTTGGGCTTTCTGTACATCGTCAGCCGTCTCAAGGACATGATTAAAAGTGGCGGCATCAACATCTATGCCCTGGAGGTGGAGGAGGCGCTCACCCGGCATCCCCAGGTTGCGGAAGCTGCCGTCATCGGCGTGCCTCATGAAAAATGGGGCGAGGCGGTAATGGCCATCGTCGTGCTCAAAAAGGGCCAAAACCCTTCAGAACAAGAGATCATCGACCATTGCCGGAAGCATTTGGCCAGCTATAAGAAACCCACGGCGGTCGCCTTTGTTGAATCATTGCCGAAAACCCCCATTGGTAAAGTGATGAAAAATGTCCTGCGGGACCAATACGGAAAGAGCAAGTAGCCATACTCACGCGTTGCCCGATGGGAAGGAGGGAATTGAGCGATGGCCGACCAAAAGGAGATAAAGCTTTTTGACCTTCATTCCCATTGGGGAACCAAGAGAGGCTACCCGCTGCGGACCCCAGAGGAGTTGGCCCAACAGGAAAGAACGTGGAAATCTACCCCCAAGTATGCCACCGAGGAAGAGATGGCGGATTATTTCAGGAAGAACAAAGTCCGGACGATTCTGGATTTCGGGTTTACCAAGAATCTCAAGATAGCGGAGGCCAGAGAATATCACGACTATGCGCTGGAAACGCAGAGAAGATTTCCCGACGTGATTTTCGGCCATTGGCTTCAGATTGACCCACGCACAGGCGAAGCGGGTCTTGCGGAGTTAAAGAGGTGTATTCAGGCGAAGGTAGGGTTCATTGGATTGGCGATCGCCGGCGCGTCGTCGGGCTTTGCCGCCAGCGACAGTATTTATGACCCCTTCTATACTTTTTGCACAGAGGCCAAGGTGCCGGTGTTGATTCTCGTCGGTTACACGGGATTAGGGGCGGGGATTCGCGGAGGCAAAGGGGTCAAGCTGGACCTGGCCCATCCCCGGTACCTCGATGAGGTTGCCATTCGGTTCCCGGATCTTGACATCATCGCGGGTCGGTCGGCGTGGCCGTGGCAAGACGAAATGATCGCCGTACTCTTGCACAAACCGAATATTTGGTACGAACTCCATGGATGGTCGCCCAAATATTTAACCGATTCCCTGAAACGGGAGATTCCGCGGCGCTTGCAGGATCGGATCATGTTCGGTGCCGATTACCCCCTTTTTCAATATGAACGACTGATCGCAGATTGGAAATCTCTAGGGTACACCCCTGAGGTATTGGAAAAGGTATTTTTTAAGAATGCCGAATCCTTCTTTGCCCGATTGAATTTCTAGGAGAGGGTATGGACTTACAAATACGGGATAAAGTCGCGATTGTGAATGGTTCCAGTCAGGGGATTGGTTTGGCCATTGCCCGGATGCTGGCCGCAGAGGGGGCCAAGGTGGTTATTACCGCCAGGCGCGAACCCGCCCTTAATGCGGCAGCCGAAACCATCCGGGCCGAGACCCAAGCGTCGGTCCTGGCCATTCCGGC
>JACRCA010000151.1 GCA_016234425.1 Deltaproteobacteria bacterium
AGGGCCAGATGGGAAATACCCTCTTTTGTCCCGATGGTAACGATGGCTTCAGTCTCTGGGTCGATTTTTACTCCATAATTCCTACCGTAAAGGGAAGCAATCGCGCACCGCAGTTTGTAAATCCCCCGAGAAGCGGAGTAACGATGGTTGCGGGGATTCCTCACGGCCTCGATGAGCTTTTCCACGATGTGGGGAGGAGTGGGCAAGTCCGGGTTGCCCATTCCCAGGTCTATGATATCGTCTCCTCTGCGCCTGGCTTTCAACTTTAGATCATCCACAATGGAAAAGACATAAGGAGGAAGACGCTTGATCCGGGGAAAACCTTCCATCAAATCCTCCGCACTCAGTCTCTAAAACTCTTAGCGCTCAACAAGCATGTAGAGCAAGGGCTTCCGCGATTCTCCCGAAAATAAAAAACCTCCGAAAGAGGCTGCGAGACAGATTTTCTCTTCTAATTCTTCTAAATAGAGTACTCAACAGAGGGCTTTTCTGTCAAGAATTTTCCGGCCACCGATATTTTTTTCCAGGCAGGGATTCCTTCCGTGTAAAATGAAAGAAAGGGGCGTTGGTTGACAAAATCCATAGCGCGGGCTATTTTTATTGATACTTTATTCGTGGCCAATTCTATTCATCTATTCAAAGGTTGACCATAAAAAAATTTGCCAAACCAGCCCGAACTCCGACCAGCCTGAAAGGATTGATGTCAGAACATGGGATCTTGCAAAAGCGTAGCTGTAAGGGCAGCCAGAAAAGCCGGCCTTCTCTTAAAAAGCAAACTCGGCCAAGCGAGAAGGATAGAGTATAAAGGGGCCGTGAACTTAGTCACGGAGATGGACCTGCTTTCGGAAAAAATCATCGTAGGCGAAATTCGCCAGCACTACCCGAATCATAGCTTACTCGCCGAAGAAAGGGTTACGAAACAGGAAGATTCTCCTTACCGCTGGATTATCGACCCTTTGGACGGGACAACCAACTATGCCCATGGCTACCCAGTTTTTTGCGTCTCCATCGCTCTGGAAGAAAAAGGAGAATTAATCCTCGGCGTCGTTTATGACCCTATGCGCGATGAACTCTTCCTGGCGGAAAAAGGCAAAGGGGTGCGCCTCAACGGGTGGAAAATCCACGTTTCCTCCACCTCCAAACTGGCCCAGAGCCTCCTGGCCACGGGTTTCCCTTATGATCTGCGGGAGAGCCCGGCCAACAACTTCGACCACTTTCGCAATTTCGCCCTCCGGGTTCATGCCGTGAGAAGAGCTGGCGCTGCGGCTTTAGACCTCTGCTACGTGGCTGCCGGACGTTTCGATGGTTTTTGGGAAATGAAGCTGGGCCCCTGGGATTTAGCCGCCGGAAGCCTGCTCGTCAGAGAAGCTGGGGGGAAAATTACTGACTTTTTGGGTAAGGATCTCCATCTGGATGGAAAACATGTGCTGGCCAGCAATGGGAAAATTCATCGGGAGATGGTCGAAATCTTGCAGATGGGGCGCTTTTAAAGAAGAGTTGAGAGTAGAGAATCATAGAGAGATATCACTTTTCGGGTGATCATTGGCCAGCCGAACTGCTTGACCCTGGCCATGGCCGCTGTGACAAGCTTCTCTTTTAGAGGCGGACTCTCAATGACCTCCCGGATGCGCTCCGCCAGCAGGAACCAATCTCCTTCCGGGACTAAGAACCCAGTGTGGCCATCCTCTATGGTGTATTGGAGTCCTCCCACCCGGGAAGCGATCACGGGTGTTCCGCAGGCCATAGCCTCCAAGACCACCATTCCAAAAGATTCGTAGCGCGAAGGAAGGACCAGCGCTTCGGCAGCAGAATAGAAATAGGGAAGCAAGTCCTGTCGCTGAGATCCATAGAAAGCCACCCTTTCTTGTAGATTCATCTCGGCCACCAACTTCCGCAGCCTTTGCATTTCCTTACTTTCAGCTTGCGGGTCTGTATCCAGCTCTCCCCCGATAATGATCAACCCTAACTCTTTATTGCCCCTTAAAGGTTTACGGGAAAGGCGCTGGATGGCCTGAATTAGCACATCAATTCCTTTAATCGCATCGATGCGCCCCACAAAAAGAAGGAAGTGCCTCTCGGAAAGGCCGAGGAACTTTTTAGCCTTCAATGAAGGAATGGGTTTGAAGAGCTGAAGATCCACCCCGCAAGGGATCACTTTGATTTTTGCGGGTTGCCCACAGTGGTGCCTGATCATCTGCTCTTTTTCCCATGGGCTGGGAGCGACCAGCTTATCGGCCAAGTGCATGATTTGCTCTTCAATCTTCAATCTCCCCTTCGGCTCTTTCTCTTCCTTTCTCAGGTGGGCCGCATTTTTTAGCGTTCCCAAGGTATGAAACATATGCACCAGAGGGATGGACCATTTGATCTTGAGTTGGGCCCCGACCCATCCGGAAAGCCAATAATGGGAGTGGACTAAATCATAGGAAATTCGCCCGGCGCTGGCGAATTGAGTGACTCCCAGGGTAAATTCTGGCAAATACTGAAAAAGCTCATACTTGGGGACAGGTTCCTCAGGCCCAGCCTTGAGGTGAATGACCCGGGCGTTTCGCCCGAGACGAACGATACGGGAGATATTGGGGTTCTGCGAGCGGGTGAAGACATCTACGCGTATTCCCAGACGACCCACCTCCCGACCCAGCTCGCGCACGTAAACGTTCATCCCGCCCGTTTCCTTTCCCCCCAGAGCGGCCAGAGGGCAGCTATGCACGCTAAGCACGGCAATGCGTCTCATTGCTTCCACACCTGAATCCGGTAGATTCTTTCCGCTTTTCCTCCCAGGTGGTACTTGTACCTTTCCTTCCCCCTTAAAAGATTAAAACCAACCCTCTGCTTTTCGATGGCCCCTCGAAGGCAATGCGCCGCCAGAACAATTCCGGGGCTGAAACGGGCGAACTGCGGGTCATAGCCGGAATTGTAAACATACTCTATTCCAGCAAAATCGAAGGAAAAAAACGTGGCCACTTCTTTCCCGGCGATTTTCAGAAAAGATAAATTCAGCCAGCTCTTCTCCTGAAACCGAAGGGATATCTCCTGAAAGTAAGCCTGCATCTGCGGGGTCATGAACTGAGCTTTATCTCTCCGGCTTTTCCGGTGGAGCTCAAAAAAAATTTCCATTCCCCTGAAAAGAGAGGGAGCATCTTCTACCCTCCAAATTTCAAAAGCAGCTTCTTTCTCCAGGCGCCGCATTTTCCGGCGGAGCTCGTGTCGGTCTTTGGCCTCTAATTTTTCCAAAAATTCATCCCAGGTGGGGGGAAGGTTCAGAAAAACACTTATCTCTTCGACCTCCAGGACTACCCGAAAGCCGGAAGATTCCAGGAGGGGGGGCAAGAATTGCATCGTCGGGGAGAATTCGGAGACTCCTGGGAGTTCCAAAAAGTCCCAGGACCCATCCGCAAAAAACCGGACCAAAGCGTGAAATGCCTCTTTTTCCCTTCTGGAGGCCACGACCAGGTCTCGGTAATCGCAAACATCGCTGCTGCCCAGTAAAGTTAGCCCTTGCCGTCCCCTTTCATCCGTGGAGTTGGAGAAGACGCCCAGGGCTACCAGAGTTTGCCCCTGGTCGCGGAAAAGGAGGAGTTTGGCTGGCAGAGATTTTCCGAAATGCTTCAGCCAAATTTCATTCCAGGTGGGAGTGAGGAAAGGATTCTGCCAGCGGCTGTTTGAGAGGAGTTCTTCCCATTGCCGCACCAGCGTTCCCGGGAAGGTGCTCTTCTCCAGCACCTCAATGTTCACCCCTGGCCTCCCGTGGTCTTCTGAGGAAGAGGGTAGAAAGGAGTTGCTTTCTCTCGCCCCACAGTAGTTTCCAGGCCATGCCCGGGATAAATAGTTGTATCCTCAGGGAGGATGAAAATTTTTGCGTGAATGGACTCCAGGATCAACTTCTGATCGGCTCCAGGGATCGCCGTGTTGCCGGGGCCGTTGGGGAAAATGGTATCCCCGCTGAAGAGAATTTTTCCAGTCAGGAAACAAACCCCTCCCGGAGAATGACCTGGGGTATGTAAAACTTTGAGGCTAACATCTCCGAAGCTTAATGTCTGCTCATCCTCCAGGAAGAAATCCGGCGGCTTTTTCAGGGCCCGGGCATCCCCCGGATGGATGCCCACTGGGGCCCCGGTATGTTTCTTCACCTCATCCAGCGCTCCAATATGGTCCATGTGGCCGTGGGTAATCAAGATATAGTGGACCTTTGTCTTCTCCGTTTGTTGCAGGATGCGTTTGGCCTCGGCTGCCGGGTCTACGATCACACTCTCCCGCTTTTGCGGGCAGATCAGAACGTAACAATTGTTTTCGAAATAACCTACCTCCAGCCTTTTAATTTCCAACCAATCCCTCCAAACCATTTGAGCAAAGAGCCTGGAGCCTTGAGAAGAATGCTCTTCAGCTCTATGCTCCCTGCGCTATGCTCTATGCCTTTTTTAAAACCCGCTAAAAGGAACAGGAATGAAAGTCAAGATAAAGATCGCCATGGTTAACCACCCGATGACTTTGCGCTTCGGGTCCAAAGGTACCCACCAATCCAATGGGGGAGGATGGCGGAAGCCCATGAGGAAAAGGAGAAGGCTCCAAAAAAGCCAGCCTTGCCAACCGAGAACTCCCAGGCCTAAAAGGCCCAAGAAAAAAATTTTGGAAATCTTGTTCTGCCTCTCCCCCCAAAGGGCGTAGGCCACATGTCCTCCATCCAGCTGACCGATGGGCATAAGATTCAGCGAGGTAACCAAGAGACCGATCCATCCAGCAAATCCAACGGGGTGGATGACGATATCGTAACCATCAGGCAGAGGACCAACGACCAGCCAGCTTATCAGGGAGAGAAGAAGGGAAGACCCCAGGGTAGTTCCCATCTGCCCTTGAATTAGTTTAGCTTCCGAGAGCCGCAGCCCCAGGATGAGAAAGGGAATGGAGACCGCGACTCCCACCAGGGGGCCAGCTGCCCCCACGTCCAAAAGCATCCGCCGGTCGCGCACGGGGGAACGCATTTTGATGAAGGCCCCAAAGGTGCCGATGAAAGAGGGGGCCGGGATGAAATAGGGCAAAGTTACGCTCAGCCCATGCTTCTTGGCAATGAGGTAGTGGCCCAGCTCATGAGCCAGGAGGATGCCCATCAGCGTGAAAGAGAAGGGAATTCCCTTAAAAATCTGTTCGGGATTTTTCAGGGGGTTTACCCCCTCCTGGATGGCACCAGCGACGACCGTCGTGGCCAGAGTGAGGACAAACAGGATGATGTTTACAACGATGCGAGACTTTTTAAAATTCATCGTCTCTTCATGAAATGATATAGATTGGAATAAGCCCAGATAGCCCGCTCAGCCGAGGGATAGACCGGAATCCCGGCTCTCAGCAGGGCCCCCATCGATTCCTTTTCCAAGTACATGCCTCCCAGAGAAACTACCATGAAAGGCTTTCTTAATTTTTTTTGGGCTTCGATCTGCAGGGTGGTATATTTATGATCCAGTTACGGCGTCATGCCGCGGCCCTGGAAAACGAGCCCATCCACTCCCGGATCAAGACCCACAACCTCGGCCGCCCGTCCGTATAGGTCCACCTCGAAGACCGAGGCCAGTCCCAGGTCCACGGGGTTATGGACGCTTGTCCCGGTCTGCGGGAGAATACCCTTGAGCTGTTCTCGGGTTTCTACCTGTAACTCGGCCACTTGCAACCCAAACTCTTCACAAGCATCGGCCGCTGCCACAGCAGGTCCTCCCGGTCCGGAGAGGATGGCCAGTCGCTTCCCCATTTTTTTCGGCAGGAAATAAAAAGCAGCGAGAAAATCCAAGAATTCTTCCAGGTTCTTGGCCAGGAGAACGCCAGCTTGCTCCTTCAATGCCTCCCAGGCCATTTTCGACCCCGCCAGAGAGCCGGTATGCGAGAAGGCAGCCCCCGCCCCCCTCGTCGTACGCCCGGCTTTCCAGATGATCACCGGCTTTTTCCGGGAAGCCTCCCTTACGGCTCGAAAAAATACCGGCCCATCCTTCACCCCTTCCAAATACGCCCCGATCAATTCCGTCTCGGGGTCATCTCCCAGGAATTCGAGAAAATCGGAACTATTCAGGTCGCATTCATTCCCGCAACTGATCATTTTGCTGAAGCCGACTCCCCGAGTTTCGGCCAAGCGACTGAGGAGGATGGTCAGGGAACCACTCTGCGAAATCATCCCTACCTTACCTGATTCTTTGGGCATGCCCGGGAAGAAGGCCATCCGGTTCTTCGGGTAATAGATTCCCATGCAATTGGGACCGATGAGGTAAAATCCCATCTGGCGGGCGATCCGGCGTAGCTCTTCCTCCCGCTTTCTTCCTTCTTCCTCGCCAGTTTCGGCGAACCCGGAAGTGTAGATGACCGCCACTTTGATTCCCTTCTGTCCGCATTCTTCCAGGACTGGCAAAACCGCGGGGGCTGGCACGAGGACGATGACCAGATCGATTTCCTCGGGAATTTCTTTGAGCGAGGGATAAACGTGGAGTCCATCGATGAAATCCGCCTTGGGATTGACCGGAAAGATTTTCCCGCCGTAACCCTGGTCGAGCAACCCTTGCAGAAAAACTCTCCCAGGCTCAAAGCCCCTGGGTATCCCCACAATGGCAATCGAGCGAGGATAAAAAATGGGAGTAAAATCTTTCGCCCTTTTCAATTCTCGCAGTTCTGAAAAAGAGAAATTTGCCCCCACTTTTTCATCAGCCCAAAAATGGCAGCTAAGAAATGATCATAAAAAAGAGGGCAACTACCTTTTAAGATAACAAAAGGCCACCCGGCAAGCAACATGAAATTCGGGCTCTATCCTGGGCCAGGTCTTTTCTCCTTGAATAATTTCAGAGGTTGCGGTATAAATTTCCAGGCAGGACAAGGCATGAATACCTTAGATATCCTGTTCCTCGTTCTCACCGCAGTATCTGTTCTATACAGCCTCATTCGTGGTTTGGTGCGAGAGATCTTTGCTTTCCTTTCTCTGATCCTGGGATTTTTTGGCGCCAGTTATGGGTACTTGTCCGCAGCCAACTGGCTCAGACGCTGGATGGAGAATGAAACTCTTACGCATATCCTGGGCTTTATCCTGCTCTTCCTTCTCATTGCTCTCTCCGTCATCCTTTTAGGTAAGGTCTTCTCCCGTCTGGTGAAAAAGATGGACCTGAGTTGGGCCGATCGCCTGGGGGGAGCGGCCTTTGGTTTTGTAAAGGCCATCTTCCTTATCGCCATCATTCTCCTTGTGCTAACAGCCTTTTTACCCCCCAAGAGTAAAATCCTCTCTGAATCTAAGGTTTCACCCAATGCCTTAACCATCGCCCGAGGGCTCTCTTTTTTGGTTCCGGAGAAGCTGCGCGCCCTCTATGTCCAAAAGGAGGGGGAGCTTAAAAAATACTGGTCGGCAAAGGAGCGGGCTGAAGAGAAGGGACGCGCCCTGGGAGAGAAGAGAAGGTGAAGGATTCAGTTCTCCTGGGAAAAGAAAAGGGGAGCGGCTCTTCCCATCGAGGAGCCATCACCGGGGGCTGTCTCCTGTTCATTATTCTCATCGGCCTGCTGGCCTATGTGGGGTTTAGGATAGGGGAAGCTTACTGGAACTATTTTGAGGTGCGGCAAAAAATCCAGGAGGCTCTGAATTGGGCGGTGGCCGGCTCACCAAAGGCAGAATTGGAGATCATGCAAAAGGTCATAGCCAAGGCTCGCGAGGGGGGAGTTGAACTTAGCCCCCAGAGCATTAAGATCAAACAAACCAAGACCACCATAACCATCATCGCGGCCTGGGAGCAAGAAGTAGAGTTTCCTTACTACACTCTTCCATTGGAATTTGAAGTATCCCTGACCGAAGAGAAACACTGGGCCAGAAGGGGTTGAAATAAAACCATAGATTAACCAGTGGCCCGGATAAAAAAAGAAGGCCAGGGAAGCGTTATATGAGGAATTCAGCTACGTGGATATTATATTCGTTCGTATCGAGAGTTTTTACGATGAACCTTTTAAAGGTCCCCGTCTTTTCATCTACCTCTTTGAGGTCCACAATCTTCCCCTTCTGATACTCTCCATCGCTGTAAGATAGCAGACAGACCTTGGGCCGGTCTATCAATTCCGGATCCTCCTGGATCTGAACGACGATTCCCATCTCGTTGGTATTCAATAAGACGAGAGTTCCCAGAGGATAGATTCCAATCATGTTGATGAATACTTTCACCAGCGCCGGATCGAAATGCTTTCCGACTTGCTCCAGCATGAATCCCAAGATTTTCTCGGAAACAAAGGGGAATTGCCGGTATGCTCTCGGCCTTACCAAAGCATCGTAAAAATCAGCCAGAGAGACGATCTTCCCAAAAAGAGTGAGATTCCTTTTCCGGGCCAGTTTCGGATAACCGGTTAAATCGTATCTCAGATGATGCTCGAAAGCCGCGTCAATTAACCGGGTGGAGAGCTCTCCCCACTCTTTTACCCGCATCACGATCTCCGCCCCCAAAACCGGATGGGACTGAATCATGACCCATTCTTGGGGTGACAATTTCTCTTCCTTGTTCAGAATTTCGCCGGGAATCTTCGTCTTGCCGATGTCATGCAGCAGCCCAGCCATGCCCAGATGAGAGAGGTTTTTTTTGGAAAGCCCAATCCTTTGCCCCAAAGCGATGGCATAGATAGCCACGTTGACGGAGTGGTTGAAGGTATACTCATCATAGTTCTTAATGTTGGCCAACCCTAACAGAGCCGATTCATCCTGCATGATGGAATTGACCGCGTTCTGCATGAGGTGTTTGGCTTTACGGATGTTGATCAATCTTTGACTCTTGACGCCTTCCATGATTTCCTTGACTAATCCGATGGCTTTAAAATAGATTTCCTTCGAATATCGTTTCTGTTCTTCGGAATCCACATAGAGCTCTTCGTCTCTGAAAAACTCTAATTTCCCCACGCTGATTCCCTGGATTCCTTGAGCCCGCAATTGCATCCTAACGGAAAGGTAATTGCTCTCATTTTCTTCCTCCAGTCCGCTAAGGATGTAAACGAAATTTTTCAGGTTTTCTCCCGACACTTCGGAGGTAAATTCCAGCTCTCCAATCCATCTTTTTTCCATCTCTTGGGAAAAATTCTTAAAGATGGGATATTTATCGGCCTTGACCGGAATGCGCACGTTATTGAAGAAAAAATTCCGCCGGACGATTTTCAGGAAAAGCTGGCCTTCAGACCTGATGAAGGGATTGATGGCTTGGACGCAATCTTGGGTGTGGCGCTGGATGTTGACGTTATTTCGATCATAAATGGTGGTCCCCTTGAGCAGGCGATAGAACCGCAAGACAAATTCCGTCCCCATGGTTGCCGGCACATGTTCATGGTCCAAGTAGGGGGGCATCTCTCTCGGACTTTCGCTTTTCATCCCTTCTCTTATTGGCCCTATCACCAAGTTATCGCCTCTTTAAAAGGTAAGGCGCTCCATGGCCTGCACGCAGGCCTGCCGGATTTTTGCATCTTTCGAATCTATCCCTGATTGCAAGATGGATTTTGCCTCCGGCGTCCCGATCAGGGCCAGGGCGCTGGCCGCTCCTTGGCGAATCTCAGCCCACTTACCATCCCCAAACCAACTTCTTTTTTCCAACAATTTTTCCAGGACCTTATTGGCTTCATTGGAGCCGACCATCCCGATGGCGTCGAAGAAGGCTTTCATCTCGGCCTTCTCCTTGTTGGGAAACTCCTTCGACTGGACGACTTCCAACAGATAGGGCAAGCTCGCCTTTTTGCCCACCTTGGCAAGGTTGAGAGCCGACATGCTGCGAATGCGCACATCCCCGTCCGCCAGCCCTTTCACCAATAGGGCAAAGGCCTTAGAACCGCCGATGATCCCCAAAGCCTGGATGGCTTCTCTTTTTACCCGTATTTCCGCGTGATTCAGGGCTTTTTGGATGTAGGGAAGGGCCTGCTCTTTCCCAATGCGGGCCAGGATGTAGGTAATATTCCGTACCAGATACCACCGGTGATCGTTGATAAAAGGGGTGATCATTTCGATGTTGTTCTTCCCAATTTCGCAGATGGCCTCGCAGAGCATCCTTCTGGCCTTGGAATTGTTGAGTTCTCCCAAAACCTTAATTAAAGGGCTGATCGAATTGGGTTTCAGGAGTACCAGGTAACTGTTAACCTCTTCTACCCGCATTCCTTTTTCCAGGATCCTGCCAACCCGTTCGATTCGCTGGGGGTCACCGGCACTTTCGATTAACTGCTGAATGAGCTTGACCTGCCAATCTTTTAGTTGATAGGTATTGAGGATGATATTCATTCTGGTCAACAGGTCGCTGGCTTTCTGGAACTCTCCCAGGGTCAAAAGCGCATCCAGCAGTTTGGTTAGAACATTGACCGCATCTTGATAAGGTTCAAGTTCTTTTTCCAAAGCCAGGATCTCGAAAAGGATGTCGATGACATTGAACACAGAGGTGGGATCACTTTCGGTTTCTACCTCCTTCTTCAATCTTTCCAGCTCTTCAGGGGTGAGGGAATAAACGCCCTGATACGTCGCTGCGGATGGAGGAGGGCCGACCCGGCCGAAGAGGATTTTGTCGAGGATTTCGTCGACGCCCATCGCTTCTTCGTCTTCTTCCTCTTCTTCTCTCACCCGAAAATCCTGGTCCACTTTATGGGCTAACGGTTCGAATATCAAACGCCTCCGGAACTCTGCGACATTCTCCGGAATGGTGATGGGCGCTTCTTCCAAGAAGGGGTCTGTGGCCAGAAAACTGATGTGGACAAAATCTGTCTCCCACATCATGGTCACCACGTCATCTTCCAGTTGGTTAATATGCTCGATGCGTTTCAGAATATCGATCAGTCCCTGGACTTCCCACACCTCCAGCCCCTCCATAAACCTAAGTTCCCTCAACCCATCTTTGTAAAGTCGGAAGGCCAGGCTCGTCTTCAGATCCCTGTTCTCGTATAGAATCTTTTCCCTGAAGGAGAACTCATATTCTCCGATCTGGAAAACGAAAGAATGGTATTTTTTTAAGAAGGATTGAAACTTTCTGAGAAGTTGGCCCTGAAATTCAGCGAGGGAAGGATTTTCCGCGGGATATAAACGAAAGGCTTTGATCGTCTTAACAAAGGTACTCATCAAATCCCTGGCTTGGAGGAACGTCTCGTCGAGCTCTTGCCCCTCGACAGACGGAACCTCTTCGCCAAGATCAATCTGTTTTCTCCCCTCTAATTCGTCGACCATAAGTTCTTTTCCCTATTTGCTCAAAATATCTTCGCTTCTTGAACCCAATTTGTCAATATATAAATTCCCCTGAATTCCTGGTTGACAAATCTTCTCGTAAGTGTTAAAAACCAATCCAAAAGGAATGGGCGATTAGCTCAGGTGGATAGAGCGTTGGTCTCCGGAACCAAAGGCCGTGGGTTCGAATCCCGCATCGCCCATGAAGACTCATTCTTCTCGCTGGCTGGTCCATAAGCCTTCTGACCAATCCCCGGGGCCTGAACGAGGCAATAATCCCCGGCCCTTATCTATTCCTCTCGGCTTTACTTATTTTTCGGTTCGGCCAGCTGCTTTCTTTAAAGTTTTTAACCTAATTTAGCGTGAATCTATCAATTTTCCCTTCTTTATCCGCAAAAATCCCAATCCCTCTACCTTGGCTTCCGTCCCTAAATGGTTAAGTATCCTCCATCTACGGGAAGGACGATACCCGTGACGTATCGGGATGCTTCCGACGCAAGGTAGACCGCAGCCCCTTTGAGCTCCTCTCCCTCGCCAAACCTCCCCATGGGAATGTGGCTGAGGATTTTCTGGCCGTGATGCTCCAAAACCCACTGAGTCATATCCGTGGGAAACCAACCCGGAGCAATGGCGTTGACGCGAATGTTGTATTTCGCCCACTTGGCCGCCAGGTCCTTGGTAAAATTGATCAGCGCCCCCTTGCTGGCGCTATAAGCAATGGCGTCCGCCGTTTCCGATTCCGTGCCCACCAGGCCCATGACGGAGGCGATATTGATGATGTTCCCACTTTTCTGCCCGATCATCACCCGACCGGCGATCTGGGAAAAAAGGAAAACGCCGGTCAGGTTCGTCTCCACCACCTTCTGCCAACCCTCCAGAGGATAATCCTCCGCTGGAGCCCCCCAATTGGCTCCCGAATTGTTCACCAGGATGTCCAGTCGGCCAAATCTTTCCAGCGTTTGCTCCACCACGCTCTGGATATCTTTTGTGGATCTAACATCACACGGCAAGGCCAGGGTCATCACGCCCAATTTCGATATTTCTTCCGCCGCCCCTCGGCATTTTTCCACTTTCCGTGAGCAGAGCACCGCATTGGCCCCCGCTTCTGCCAGACCCTCAGCCATCTTGAGACCAATCCCACTTCCCCCGCCCGTAACAATGGCCACTTTCCCGCTCAAATCGAACATTTCCTGGACATTCATCCCCCACCCCGTAATGAAATTGCGGAATGCCGAATGCAGAATGTTGAATAACAATTCCGAAATCTGCAATCAGCAATCAAATGAACCGGATGACCCTCAATCCTCTTCTCTGGTCCAAGCGATGAATGCCCTCCTCCTGCGCCATGGTTAAGGCCTCTTCATATTCTCGGCTTGTAATTCTGCGGTTCAGAGGGGGATGCTCCATCGCCTGCCCACAAGGCCTGTACTGAGCCATTATATTCACATAGGTATCCGGCGAAATTTCTCGGGCTAAGAAGCGCATGGCCTCTCGTGTCCCGGCTAACCCCCCGGGCAAAACCAAGTGACGAACCAACAGACCTCGTTCGGCAATGCCCTGCTGGTTGATCTGCAGATCTCCGACTTGCCGGTGCATCTCCTTAAACGCCGCCTGGGCCTTTTCCGGGTAATCTCTGGCCCGGCAGAACTTTTCGGCGACCTCTCGGTCCATGAACTTAAGGTCCGGCATGTAGATGTCGAAGACACCGTCCAGGAGCCGGAGCGTCTCGACCGAGTCATACCCGCCCGTGTTATAGACCAGCGGAACCTTCAATCCCCCCTCCACGGCCTCGGGCAGGGCCGCCAGGATCTGGGCCACTACATGCGAAGGGGTTACGAAATTGATGTTGTGGCAGCCCATCTCTTGCAGGCTGAGCATTATCTTGGCCAATCGCTCGGGCGTGACCTCCCGTCCTTCGCCCAGGTGGCTGATTTCATAATTCTGACAGAAAAGGCAGAGGAGGTTGCAATGAGTGAAAAAGATCGTCCCCGACCCATGGAATCCAACCAGGGGGTCCTCTTCGCCGAAATGCGGGCTATAACTCGAAACCACAGGAAGGATTCCCGTTCGGCAATAACCTCTTTCATCAGAGGTGCGGTCTACTCCGCACTCGCGCGGGCAAAGACGGCAGGATTTAAGAATCGCCTGCGCCTCAGAAATTCGACCTGCGAGGTTATCTTTTTCAAAAAGACCCAAATAGGCCGGGCGTAAATTCTTAGATCCTGGAGGGATCCTTTTCAACATCGGATCTTGCAGGTGAACCTTAAGCTTAAGATCATCACCCGTACGAACGATCACTCTGTACGAAGATACATGAGGGTCAAAGGGATTCGGTCATCCCTCATTTTCTTTGTCCTTCTTCAAGAGTGAATTCAGCTTTTCGGTCGGGTAATATCGGGTGGCCCTTCCTTTTCCTGAGGGAGTGAAGTAGCCCTGTCTGGCCAGCTCCCGCATCATATCCAAAGCCTTGCCCCTGGATACGGACTGCGGCTGCTGCAGATCCCGGAAGGTAAAGAATCCCTTCTTCTCGATGGCCGGCATAACCCAGTTCAACCCCGGAAGCGAAGCGGTCCGATCCTCGAATCCCAGGACCCGGTAAACTCTCCCATGTTTCTTAAATGGCTCAACGATTCCTCGCTTGACCAGGTCTTTGATCTCTGTGTACGCGGTGTCTCGATCCACCCCCAATTTCTGGTAATCCGAGCTGCTGAAGATCATCCCATGAGCCTGGGCATAAGTTAAAATCCGCTTCTGCCGGGCATTCAGGTCTTGGCCGCTGAACTGGTGCAGCCAAGCCAGGGTGCTTTCATCAAAAATGGGTGTATTCCTGATTATCAGGCGGCAAAAATTCCCCTCTTCTTGCAACTGCGGAGGATTCAACCCATTGCGCTCCATCTCCTGGAAAATCATCGGAAGGCCCTCCCCTAATGCCCGCATGAATCCACCGTCGGTCAGAACGCGGGTGATCAAAGGATTCCGGGAGTAATGAACCCTTTGCTGGCGCAACAGTTGCTGGATTCTCAGTACCCCAGGGAGCTTTCCCGGGCTCCAGACTTCGATGCGGTCGTCGAACAGGCGGACTTCCACGGCGCTTCCTTCGAGGCTATAATCCCTATGGGCGATAGCGTTGATGAGGGCTTCCCTCCAGGCAAAAAAAGGGTAGGCGAATTTTTCGCGAAAGAAAAGGTCCCGCAGCAACACCCTCTCCTGCAGGCGTCCCCCGATGACTCTTTCCATCTCTCCGATTAACCTCAGGATCGGCGCTTCCATGCGGACGCGCTCGACCACGTTATACTCACTCCCTTTGCCCTTTTCAGTTCCTTCAAAGCGCACGAAGTCAATGCCTGGGCGGGGATGCCAGCGGAGAGGATCTTTACCGAAAAGATAGGCGGCCGCGCGGGTTAGCAAAGGCTGGCCCTGGCGATATTCGATCAGCCCGTAGGGCCGGTAAAGAATTTTTTCCGCCTCGCCCGAAATGTTTTGCTGATGGATAAATTCCTCCACCAGGGTTTCATCCAAGTCGGTAAGTGAACTTTTCGGCAAAACCTCCCGCTCATGCCAGGTTTCCCACCTCGACTCTTTAAGGACGGACATTCTCTCCCGGGAGAGGGAGATGTTCTGCGACCCAACTCGGAGAAAACATTTTCCATTTTTTAGGAGGTGAACAGCCGGACTGGGGAAAACCGTGAAGCGGAGAAGAGTTTTCCCTTCCACCTCTTCTGGAGTAACTTGGAATTTAAGGGGCGGAACGGCAGAGCTTTCCAGGGCGTGAATTAGGAAATGACGTTCCCTGTCCTCAAAAAAAATTCCGGAGAATTCCCCGTCCATCTCTGCCCCCAGAAGAACCGTTCCCCCGTCGGCATTGGCCATCGCACTTAAGGATACGGCCAGAGCCTGCCCAACTTCTCTTCTGGTTCGTTTCTGCATCTTACCGGTGGGACTTTTCCGGTAGCAGCTCACCAGGTCAAGAAATTGTCCCCCGCCTTGCTGCGCCAGTTGCATCCATTCCTTTTCTGGCATGATAGGTTCCCTACGCCAGGGGGAGTCCGAAGAAATCCTGGGCGTTCGCAAAAGTTTGCCTGGCAATTTCTTCCGGTTCTTGGTTTTTCAGCTTGCTTACAGAATCGAGCGTCAGTAAAAGGTCTTTCGGCTCGCTGGGTCTCCCTCGATAAATTTCTGGAGCATCAGTTTCCAGAAGCAACTGCCGCAGCGGGGCCAGGCAGATCGCTTCCCTATGCCGCTCGCTGTAGGCCACTGCTGGAGTGGCGGAAATAAGATATCCGCTTTCCAGCACCTCCCGCAGAATATCTGCCGGGCCGCTGTACCAGTGAAGTACGGCCTTCTCGATTTTAAAAGATTTCAGCAGAGCCAAGGCTTCTCCCCAGGCTCTCCGGGCATGCAGGAGAACGGGCTTTTGCTCCCGGAAAGCTACCGCCAGGAGTCGGCGCAGAATTTTTTCTTGCTTATCTCGAGGGGTCTCTATCGCAAAATCAAGCCCCACCTCTCCCAGAGCCAGGCATTGAGGAAGGTTTCTTTCGATCAAAGCAAAATTGGCCTCCAGATCATCTGTGTTCAGTCGCCAGGGGTGAAGGCCTAAGGCCGGCAATACGAAACCGCCATACTGGTTGGCCAGTTCCAGAATTTTTTCATTCGAGGTCAGGTCTGCGCCCACCCCTACAATCGCCCAGACCCCAGCCTCTTTGGCCCGCGTAAGGGCTCCTTGGATGTCTTCAATTTCATCCAGGTGGGCATGGGTATCGATGAGCTTCAAGGAAGGTCGCCCCCCATTTTCTCCTCAATCCGTTTCGCTCCCACGAAGCGGACGGAAAAATAACGACTTTCTAAACTATCAATTTCCACCCGCTGTTTTCCCAGGGAGGTGTGGATGAACTGCCCATCGCCGATGTAGATTCCTACATGGGTGGGGCGGGGGGTCTTGCCGCGCTTGAAGAAAACGAGGTCCCCCGTCTGGATTGCTTCACGAGCGACTTCAAAACCGACTTGAAATTGTTCGCGAACGGTGCGGGGGAGATCAATGCCGAAGATCTGGAAAACCTTCTGCACAAAAGCCGAGCAATCCATACCGTTAATGCCCGTTCCGCCGCGCCGGTATTTCAACCCCAAAAAACCTCGGGCCACCCTGACCAGAAGCTGCCCTTCTTTCTCTTCCACCAAAAATCCATATTTGCTGGCCTGGGCTTTAGGAACCTCGGCTCCTGCTTCTATCTTCTTCCCCTCTGGTTCCTGGATGTTGGTCTCAACTTCCACCCCACCCTCCGGCAGGTTCACGGGCAGGGAATGCCCCGCGGCAGTGACCAAGCGCTGACCGGGATGGAGTTTTTCTCCGTCCAGTTCATTGGCCTCCTGAACCTGGGCAACGGAGCGGTGAAACTTCTTCGCAATGCTGGATAAAGACTCTCCGGGCTTGACCGCGTGAATAAATTCAGCTTTTGCGGGAGGGGCGAATAACAAGAAGAAGAAAACCCAGAGGAAAGAAAATCGCGTCATCTTCTCACCTCCTGAACCTGGTCCGCTTGAGTCCTACGCAAAAACCGGGGAGATTATAACGAAGAAAAGTTTAAATGGCAACCATTATTCTTTCATGGACGCGGGCGGATTCCGGCGGGTTTTTCTTCGGTCTAAAATCTCCGCCAAAATCGGGAGCATTAAAGAACCCCCGGGGAGGACGAAGATGATTAAAATGGGCACATACAAAGATAAGCGCTTTAAGTAATTCTTGATCTGCTCTTTTTCTTCTTTGGTCCATGGCAAATTCGTATTTCTCTGCTTGAACATAAGGTCTAAGAATCCCTGAAAATGTTGGGCCTCTCGGAATATTAATTCCCGATTCTTTAAAATAAGCCTCCGGAGCAAAAATCTTATCATCACGGGTCGTATCAATTCGGTGGTTTGAAAAAATCACCAAATAAAGCCGGCAACAAGTTTGTCATTCCTGCGGAAGCAGAGCCTGCGCCGCACTTGA
>JACRCA010000013.1 GCA_016234425.1 Deltaproteobacteria bacterium
GGCAGAGGAATGGCCGCGATGATCCCGGGAATATCCAGGATGCTGGCGTGATTGGAGATGAGGATATAGGCCCGGTCCTTTCCCAGGTGTTCAAGGCCCACGGCATTCACGTGAATGCCATTTGTGCGCAATAGCCACTTTCCCCATGCTCGCTGGAAGACGGAGGGCCAACGGCCTGACCGGTCAAAAAGGCAACTGGTAAAGGCGAGAAAGCCCAAGATAACCGTAAAAACGGCGGCCGAAAAGATGAGAAATAGAGCGCGGAGGAAAGCATTGAACTGGAAGGAGTGATTCGCTGCCATGAACAGCCTGCGAAATGAGAGGAGCTGGATGGAAAGGGTCGTCCAGCCATCCAGCCCCTAACCAAAATAAAGGGAAAATCCTTTATTTCTTAAAGGAAATGTCAAAGGCTACCAGCCGTTCATCTGTGCGAGCTTTCCAATTTACCCGCTCATTCACTCCGTAGATGTCCATCTGCTGATAGGTAAAGGCCCAGGGGACTTCTTCTTTGATCACCTTGGCAGCATCTGAGTAAAATTTCTGGCGCTTTTTCTTATCCATGTTCGTCTGCCCCTGGTCGATCAGAGTGTCGAGCTTGGAATTGGTAAAATTGGAAAGCACCTGTCCAGTACGCATCAAGGGGAAGATCGTTCCGTCCCCGTCAAAAGTGGTATTTCCCCATCCCAAAAGGTAAGCCGGGTAAGCGTTGTGGCCGTACATCATAGACATATACGTTCCCCACTCGTGGGTTTTCACGGAAGCATTGATCCCCACCTTTCTCAAGTCCCCAGCCGTAGCCTCAGCGATTTCTTTATCATTCAGGTAGCGCCCGCTCGGCGAATTGATGAGGAAGTCGAACCCTTTGGCATATCCTGCCTCGGCGAGAAGCTTCCTGGCTTTCTCGGGATTAAATTCGTAGGGTTTAACAATGGGGTCGTAGCCAAAATGGTTCTTGGTAAAAGGAGACCCTAACAAAATCCCATTCCCCTCGAGGACTTTTTTAATGTTAGTTTCCATACCAATGGCATGGGCGATTGCCTGCCGCACGCGTTTGTCAGCGACGGGCCCTCCTTTGGTGACATCGAAGGCTAAAAAGATCACCCGCACGCTGGGAACCCTGGAAACAAAGGAACGTCCCTTCCAATCTATCAAACGCATGAGATGCGGAGGGATGTTTACAATAATATCCAACTCCTGAGTTTGCAGGCCGGCCACACGCGTCGTAGCCGCGGGGATGGGGCGGAAAATAACTTTCTTAATCCTGGGAGCGCCGCGCCAGTATTTTTCGTTGGCCTCCAGGATAAGCTGGTCGTCCTTCATCCAGCGGACAAATTTATAAGGACCGGTTCCTACGGGGTTGGTAGCAATATGGGCTGGGCCCTTTTCCTGAACATATTTTGGGGGAAGCATGGCCCCGACAAGGCAAAGCTGAGCGTCCAAGTAGGGGTAGGGTCTTTTTGTAATGATCCGTACAGTGTACTCATCGATGATGTCTACCCGATCAATAAGCCCCTGGAAAACGCTCTGTCTGAGTTTTTGCTTCGGGTCGGCCATTCGCTCTAAGTTGAATTTCACGACAGCGGCGTTAAAGTCTTCCCCATTATGAAACTTTACGCCCTGGCGCAGCTTGAATTCCCAGGTAGTATCATTGATCAGCTTGTACGAGGTAGCCAGAAGTGGGGCGATTTTGATGTCAGATGTCCTTTGGAGAAGGGTATCGAACATGTTCAAACACACATTGAAAGCCGGCGTTTCATAATGGTTTTGCGGGTCCAAGGTCGTGGGATCAACCCCCTGGGCGATGACCAAGGTATCCTTCGGCCCTCCATAGGCCAGGCCAAAAGCAAATAACAAAGCCGGCAGGATGAGAATCAATAAAAATCCTTTTTTCATAATACCCTCCTCCTTCTGTTTATTTTCTTCAAAATTCGGAAAGCCATAAATAAATTGGAACGCAGATTTATGCCGCGTCTCGCAAAAAAGATTTTCTGTCTTAGAATCTTAGTAATCTGCGTTCATCTGCGTCCCCAAAAACTTATATATAATGCCTCAAATTTAAAGTTGCGTCAACCTTGGGTCCAGAATATCCCGCAGCCAGTTGCCGAGCAGGTTGATTCCCAGGACAACCAGCATGATCACCAGTCCAGGAAAAGTGGCCAGCCACCAGGAAGTGTAGAGATAGACCCGGCCATCGGCCAGCATGCCTCCCCAGGTGGGGGTAGGCGGCTGGATCCCCAGCCCCAGGAAGCTGAGAGCCGACTCCATGATAATCATGCGAGCCATTTCCAGAGTGACGATGACGATGCAGGGTGGAACCACGTTGGGGAATAAGTGCTTGAAAATAATCCGCCCGTTGGATCCGCCCAGCGCTCGTACAGCCATGATATATTCTTTTTCTCGTAAAGAAAGGACTTCCGCCCGAACTACGCGGGCATAAATTACCCATCCGGTGATGCCCATCACGATGATAATGTTCTGCAGGTTGGGACCCAGCACAGCAATGATAGCAATAGCTAAGAGAATAAAGGGAAAGGCCAGCTGAACGTCGGCCAGGCGCATAAAGACGCTGTCTACCTTTCCCCCGTAAAACCCCGAGAGCAAGCCGATGATCGTCCCGAGGACGCCAGAAAAAGCAACAGCCGAGATACTGACCACCAGGGAAATTCTGGCGCCGTAGATCAGCCGGCTGACGATATCACGACCCAGGTGATCAGTCCCCAGAACATAATGGGGATCTGATCCTGATTGCCCGAGGGGTGGGATGAGCCTCTTCTCCACATCCTGAAAAATGGGATCATGAGGGGAAAGGTAAGGAGCCAGGATCGTGCAGATAATTACAGAGAGGACCATGATCAACCCGAAGACGGCCCCTTTGTTTTGCCACAATTTGCGCAGGATCTTACGTAGCCGGAGCGCTCTGCGATCTCCTTCCAGAAGTTCTAAGGTTTTAGCCGCATTCTCCAGGATGCTCATAATCGCGGAGGCCTTCTCACTTAAGCTTCACCCGGGGATCCAGGTAGGTATACAGAATATCCACCAGCAGATTCACCAAAACGAAAATCGCCGCCAGGATAAAGACTGCTGCCTGGACAACAGGATAATCACGGTTGTAGATGGCCTGCACGGCCAGGCGTCCTACTCCAGGCCAGGCGAAGATGGTTTCCGTGATCACCGCACCTCCCAGGAGTGTTCCCAACTCCATGCCCACGATGGTCACCACAGGAATGGAGGCGTTTTTCAGGGCATGCTTGAGGATGACAGCCCTGGGAGTGAGCCCTTTGGCTTTGGCTGTTTTCATGTATTCCTGCCCCAGAACCTCCAGCATGCTGGAGCGCATCATTCGGGCTGTTCGGGCCATGCTGTACATCCCCAGGGTGATGGCTGGAAGAACCAGATGTTGCAGGGACCCGCGACCGGATGAAGGAAACCACTGGATGGTTACCGAGAAAATCAGGATAAGCATGATCCCCAGCCAGAAGACGGGGGTCGACTGTCCGAGGAGAGCCCCAGTCATTCCAACGTGATCCAAGATGGAATTTCTCCGGATGGCGGAAATGATTCCCACCGGGACTGCAATGATCAGGGCGAGGGCCATGGCTGCGAAGGTAAGCTGGACGGTAGCCGGCATGCGCTCCATGACCAAACTCAGAGCGGGCTGGCTGTGACGGAAAGAAAGGCCGAAATCCCCGCGCAGGGTACCTTTAAAAAATCGCCAGTATTGCAGGAGGAGAGGGTCAGTAAAACCCATCTCCTTGCGGAATTGAGCGATCTGCTCGGGAGTAGCATCCATGGGCATCAACAGCGCTGCCGGATCCCCAGTGAGGTGAAGGATGATAAAGACCACCACAGAGATGCCGATGAGCACAAAAATCGAATGCAACAACCGCTTTAAAATGTAAGACTTCATCCGCCAATCTCCGCCCGTAAACCCATCCCCGAGCTTCTTACGGCCGCCGGGAAAAATCCGAATGAGGGATTTTTTATATCATAAAAGATCCTATGAAGCAATGGCATAAAAAAAGGCCTGAGGCGCGAGGTGGGAGGCGTAAGGGGTCTGGCCCACGATAGAATAATTCCTAAAGTGATCGATGGTCGAAGCCGAAGCTTATTGACAGCATGAAGAAAACGAGATAGTTTTTACCTGCCTACTTAGGTTTCTTAAGAGAAGCGCTGCTAAAAATATGGAAGAAGAAACCAGATTTTCTTGGTATGGGGGTGGAGGATGAAAGATGTACTCGTTTACACAGTAGTCCCCAACCTGCCAGATCGCTTGCGTCCTTTGATGGACCTGGCGAAAAACCTCTGGTTTAGCTGGAACCAGGAAGCCATCGACCTCTTCCAGTCCATCGACCAGAATCTCTGGGAAGAGACCGGACACAACCCTCTGGCCATGATGGGTCGCCTGGGCAATGATCGCATTCAGGAACTCTTGGCGGACGAAGGTTTCCTGCTCGAGATGGATCGCGTTGTCGGGGAATTCAAACGCTACACGGAAGATCGCCGACCCTATGACTTCGGTCTGGAGACTCCCTGTGATTTCACCGTGGCTTACTTCTCGGCAGAATACGGCCTGACAGACTGCCTGCCCATCTACTCTGGAGGGCTGGGTGTTCTGGCTGGAGATCACCTGAAGTCCGCCAGCGATCTGCGCATCCCCCTGATTGCAGTCGGGCTGATCTACCAGAAAGGTTATTTCCGTCAATACCTGAACGTCGACGGCTGGCAACAAGAATTTTATCCGGACAATGACTTTCATATTCTCCCCGTGATTCTGGAACGGGATGAAAAAAATGATCCCCTGACTATCGAAGTGCCCCTCCAGGACCGCCAGGTAAAGGTCCGCGTGTGGCGCATCCAGGTCGGTCGGGTACCGCTTTTCATGCTGGATACCAATACCGTGGAGAATATAGAAGAAGATCGGGATGTCACCTCCGCTCTTTACGGTGGCGATCGAGAGTTGCGCTTGAAGCAAGAGATTGTCCTGGGCATCGGAGGAGTTCAAGCCCTCCACCGCATGGGCTATCGGCCGGATGTCTTCCACATGAATGAAGGACATTCTGCCCTGGCCATCCTGGAAAGAACTCGCCTTTTAATGCAAGAGCATCGCCTCTCCTTTTTCGAAGCCCGGGAGGCCGTTTGTGCCAGTAGCATCTTCACCACCCATACCCCCGTTCCGGCGGGAATCGACCTCTTCGACCGCTCCTTGATGACCTCCTATCTGGGGAACTATATTCAATCCCTGGGTATCTCCATGGAGACCTTTTTTTCGCTGGGAACCCAGGATGCAAACGAGCCCTTTAACATGGCCATCATGGCCCTGAAAAACTCGGCCCACACGAATGGGGTCAGCGACTTGCACAGGGGAGTCTCTCGCCGCTTGTGGGGTTACATCTGGAAGGCTTTGCCCCAGGTAGACATTCCCATCGAAAGCGTGACCAATGGAATTCATATTCCTTCCTGGATCTCCGATGACATCGCCAGTCTCTTCGACCGCTACCTGGGCCGGCGATGGGCCGAGGACCCAGACAATGTAAAAATCTGGGAGCGGGTCAACCGGATTCCCGATTCTGAGCTCTGGCGCACCCATGAGCGGCGAAGGGAAAGGCTGGTAGCCTTCACCCGCCAGAGGCTCCAGGAACAGCTTCTGCGTCATGGGGCCCAGAAGATGGAGATTCAGGCGGCCAGCGAAGTCTTGAACCCGGAGGCGCTGACCATCGGGTTTGGCAAGCGCTTTGCTGCCTACAAGCGGGGAGATCTCGTCCTGAAAGATCCGGCGCGCCTGGCCCGGCTCCTGAACGATCCCCAAAGGCCCGTACAGATCATCTTCGCTGGCAAGGCTCATCCCCAGGATCACTTCGGAAAGGAGGTGATCAAGAATATCATCCACCTGGCCAATCAACCCGAGTTTCGCCACCGGATGGTTTTCGTAGAAGATTATGATATGAACGTGGCGCGATATATGGTCCAGGGGTCAGACGTTTGGCTGAGTAATCCTCGCCGCCCCCTGGAAGCCTGCGGGACGAGCGGGATGAAGGCTGCGGCCAATGGATCTTTAAATATGAGCGTGCTGGATGGCTGGTGGGCCGAAGGATACGAAGCTGGTATTGGATGGGCCATCGGCTCAGGAGAAGAATATGAGGATAGTGCCTACCAGGATCAGGTTGAAAGCCAGGCGATTTATGATCTCCTGGAAAGATATGTTATTCCCCTCTTCTATGA
>JACRCA010000148.1 GCA_016234425.1 Deltaproteobacteria bacterium
ACGCCCCTTGGCGCTGAAGCGCAGCCTACTCCGCCGAAGTAGCTCTGGCTACGTAGGCTGGATCGGTGCGCAAGCGCCAACCTGCCCGCCGAACAAGTTCTTTGGCAGGCGGGGGCTTCGGTGGGTCATCCGCCGGTGGGCGAAATCCGCCGAAGCATGCCAGATCCATCACTGCGATGGTTGCTGCCGGAGTCACGCATTCCTCCACGGCCAAGGCCATGGTCTCCTGCGTAGGCGGATGAAAGGGGCAGGAACGCATGGTCCTCATTTGGGTAGTTTCTCACTGGTGGACATTCTGACCCATGGGAGAGCCTGTGCTGTCCTCAATCCTTATTATACTTTACTTTTCTCCCCGGCGACTCAGGATCAACTCAAAATGGCTGCCCAGGTCTTCCATGACGCTGGCTACATGAGCAAGGAGGAAACAAAACTCACTGGATATGACTTGGGACTGGCAGTAGCCCAATCGATGATTACTCTATGGAAGGAATTGGGCTTTCCTACTACCTTGAAGGATTGCGGTGCCACACCAGCCCATCTGGATAGAATGATCAGGGCTGCCAGGAATCCACAACTTAAAATGAAATTAAACCAGATGCCTGTACCCATGGACGCTGAAAGAGGCGACATCGATCGCCTGATGCGGCCAACGCTGGAGGCAGCCTTCTCCGGAGATTTCAACCTGATTCCTAAAATGGAGCCATAGTTAATTACCCTTGAGTGAAATACGTTTAAAGATTAAAATCGTAAGGGAGTAAAAATGGATATCGGCGGTTATTTAGGAAGGATGCTAAGAGTTGAACTGTCAAGAGGGGAGATATCTACTGAGGAACTGAATCAATCTTTTATTGAAAAATGGATAGGAGGTGCTGGTTTTGGAGCTCGATATCTCTACGAAGAAGTCCCTCCAGGTGTCCAATGGTCCGATCCTGAGAATCGCCTTATCTGGACCTCCGGTCCTTTGGCAGGAAGCGGTGTTTATGGAGCAGGAACCTTTAATGTAGCTGGCAAAGGTCCAATGACCGACCTGGCGGGCTGTTCTCAAGCCATGGGATTCTTTGGTGCCTATTTGAAGTTTTCAGGATTCGATGGGATCATCCTTCAAGGAAAAGCACCTGATCTGGTCTATCTATGGATCAAAGATGGAAAGGCAGAGATTCGAGATGCACGCCATCTTGCCGGCAAAGACGTCTGGGAAACCGAAGATGTGATAAGAAAGGAATTGGGGGTCAAAGAGAAGGAAGTCAGCGTCTTTGGAATTGGTCCGGCAGGTGAAAATAGAGTACTATATGCGGCCGTTGTGGGAGATCGAGGCCACCTGGCCGCCCACAACGGTTTTGGTGCTGTAATAGGATCTAAAAATCTCAAGGCCGTGGTCGCCTACAGGGGAAAGCGGAATTTTGAGGTCAAGGACCCTGAACGGCTAAAAGAAAAAAACGAGGCTCTATTTGAATTCGCCAAAGGATTCGGCCCATTTTACCAGTGGGGAACTGGGGGAGGATTCTCCGCCCTGTATGGGATCGGATGCCTCCCTGTCAAAAATTATACCACTGATATCTACCCCGAACACGAGCGAATGAACGGGCAATACATGCGAACCCACTTCGAAATAAGATCCAAGCCATGCTATATGTGCCGGATCGCTCATGTGAAGGAAGTCACCGTCACCGAAGGTCCTTACAAGGGATTTGTGGGGGAAGAGCCTGAATTTGAGCTGCTTGCAGCCTGGGGACCACAGATTGGAAACACAGACCTTGGCGCGGTGGCGATGCTCTCTAATGAAGTAGATCGATTGGGCATGGATTGTAATGAAGCCTCCTGGACAATTGGATGGGTGATGGAGTGCTATGAAAAGGGAGTATTATCAAAGAAGGATTTGGACGGACTGGAAATGAATTGGGGCAATGTGGAGGCGGTCAGGACTATGCTCAATAAAATCTCGAGAAGGGAAGGAATTGGCGATCTCCTGGCTCAAGGGGTAATGCGTGCTTCTCAAAAGATCGGAGGGGATGCAGTGGACTGGGCCATCTATACCCTTAAGGGCTGCACGCCCAGAAGTCATGACCATCGTGGAGGAAGATGGGCAGAACTTTTTGACACCTGTATGACAAATACCAGCACTCTCGAATCAACCTGGGCTGGAGTTCATACTCAGATGGTTGATCTCCCTGTGGTAACCGATCCCTTCTCCCATGAAGAGATGTCCACAATCAATGCGAAGTTCAATGGAATTAGAATGCTTGATGACTGTCTGGGCACCTGCCGAATTGCCTCACCCCATCCAAAACTACAGTTGGATTGCCTGAATGCAGTCACCGGATGGTCATTAACCCTGGAAGACGCCTTTACGATCGGCCGTCGGGTGATCAATCAACTCAGGGTTTTCAATTTCCTCCACGGGATGAGAAAGGAGGACGAACGTCCGTCGAACCGTTATGGATCGATTCCAGTGGATGGTCCAGCAAAGGGCAAGAACATCATGGAGAAGTGGAACTGGATGGCAGAGAATTACTACATCTTGATGGGGTGGGACCTCAAGACCGGTGAGCCCCTTCCAGAGACATTGGAAAAGCTCGGTTTAGAGGAATTGATCAAAGGTCTCTAAGGAATGGAGCCCCACGGGCAAGCCCATGGTACCTCCATGAAATACCCGCCTACGCCCCTGGGCGCTGTAGCGCTGCCTACTCCGCCGAAGTAGCTCTGGCTACGTAGGCTGGATCGGTGCGCAAG
>JACRCA010000149.1 GCA_016234425.1 Deltaproteobacteria bacterium
GTTCAGCGTCCGCTCAACAACTTAACGCGCTCCATTGTAGGAGGAATCGCTGCGGCTCTGGCCGGGGGACCGCCCAACTGCAACCCTCCTTTTGATGAGCCCATGGGCTTGGGCTGGAGCTTGGAAGCCATTCAGTTGAGTGAGGATGCGGCTCGCATCCTTCAGCATGAGGCTCGCCTGGTGGATGTAACCGATCCCCTGGCTGGGTCCTATTATGTGGAATCCCTTACCGATGAAATCGAGAATGCCGCCGGGGCGGAATTCAAAAAGATCCAATCCATGGGCGGAGCTGTGGCAGCTATCGAGAGCGGGTATATGCAGCGGGAAGTTGCCCGGAGCGCTTATGAGCGGCAGAAAAGGCTGGAAGAAGGAAGAGATTTAATCGTCGGGGTCAACTGCTTTACCGGCGAGGAAGAACTGGAGGTACAAACTACCCGCTTAGTCCCCCATCCCTATGACCCCGAGCGTCGGGAAAATGCCGAAAGGAAACAGATTGAAAGATTAAAGCAGATTAAAAAAACCAGGGAGCATAGAAAGGTGACCAACTTACTTAAAGAATTGAAGGGAGCAGCTGCCCAAGAAGAGGTCAACTTAATGCCGCATTTCATCGAATGCGTCAAGGCCTATGCCACCGTGCAGGAGATGTGCGATGCTTTGCGGGAAGTCTTCGGAGAATACCGGGCCGCAGCTCTTTGAAAAGCCAAAGGGTTCTAGGGTTCCAGGATTCTAGTGAAATGAGTTGGGTTTGATTCGCTTGCCTCTTGGACAATTGAACCCTTATTCAGGAATAGAAGAGGAGAAAGATTCACTATGACAGATGAAAATATGGAAAGCCCTGGCCCCCTTCAGGGAATCCGGATCATCGACCTGAGCATGATGTTGGCCGGGCCTTCGGGCTCCATGCTGATGGGCGACCTGGGGGCGGAAATCGTCAAGATTGAACCCCCCCAGGGAGATGAAACTCGCGACACCCCTCCATATTTCTATGGGGCTGACAGCGCTTATTTCTGGTCGATCAACCGCAACAAGAAGAGTGTGGCCATTGACCTCAAGTCCCCGGAAGGGCGCCAAGTGCTTTATGACTTGGTGGCTAAGTCTGACGTGGTTTATGACAACTACCGGCCCGGGGTTCTGGAGAGGTTGAAAGCCGATTATGAGACTTTGAAACAATACAACCCCCAGATTATCTGCTGCTCCATTTCTACCTTCGGGTACACCGGTCCCTACCGTGATCGACCGGGCTATGACCTCATCGTCCAGGCCGTCAGTGGAGGCATGTCGATTACCGGTGAACCGGGAGGGTCTCCGGTGAGAGCAGGAATTCCCCTCGGAGACCTCGTGGGAGGACTTCTGGCCGTTCATGGAATTCTGGCCGCTTACATACATAGGCAGAAAACCGGCCAGGGCCAGCGACTGGAAGTTTCCCTCCTGGACGGTCAGGTCTACCTTCTGACTTATGTTGCCCAGTATTACTTCCACTCGTGAAAGATCCCCGGCCCCATCGGCTCGGGCCATCAGTCCCTCGTGCCTTACCAGGCTTTCAAAACCAAAGACATCCAAATTGTGGTCGTGGCCCATCAAGATCACCACTTTGAAAGATTCTGCCAGGCCATTGGAAAACCTGAATGGGCCAAGGACCCTCGTTTTGCCACCCGGGTTGCCCGCCTGGAAAACAAATCAATTCTGGTCCCGATGATTGAAAACCATCTTCTGACTGCCAACGGCGACCAGTGGTTAGAAAAGATTCATAAAGCGGGCGTGCCAGCGGGCCCCATCAATACCGTGGACCGGGTCCTTTCCGATCCTCAAGTCTTGGCCCGGCAGATGGTCGTAGAGATTGAAGGGCCGGAAGAAGATAAGAAGATTAAAACCATCGGCAATCCATTGAAAATGGAAAAAACCCCGGTGAAAACTTTCACCCGCCCCCCTCAATTGGGAGAACATACCCGAGAACTCCTCTCAACTATCCTGGGATATTCCTCAGAGAAGATCGAAGCCCTCAACCAGAAAGGTATCATAATAGTAGCCTGAGGGGGGAGGGATGAACAATGAATGTCGCCAGGATTCTTTAAAAAAGATTCCACGCCCTATTGAGTGTGCCGCCAGAGAGCTTCACGAGTTCAGGGAGGTGCGGATAATGGAAGAGCAGTTAGAAAAAATTAAAGATGAAAGGGAGCGCTGGTACAGGCAAAGAATCGAAAAGAAAGGGATCAAGGTTCTGCCCCGATTCAATCCGGCACGGATTCCGATCGAATTACTTTACACTCCACTGGATATAAAAAGCTTCTTGGAAAATATCGGTTTCCCAGGTGAATACCCATACACTCGGGGAATCCACCCCACCATGTATCGAACAAACCTATGGACCATTCGGGAATATGCTGGTTTCGGGACTGCGGCCGAAACGAATCAACGATTCAAGTTTTTGCTCAACGAGGGTCAAACCGGACTGAGCATGGCGCTAGATCTGCCCACCCAGATCGGATACGACTCGGGCGATGGATTGGTGGAAGACGAGGAGATCGGCCGGATTGGTGTAGCTATTGATACTCTGAAAGATATGGAGCTGATCTATGACGGGATACCCCTGGAAAGAGTCAGCACGAATTTTACAATCAATTCCACCGCTGCTCCAATTTTTGCGATGTACCTGGCCGTGGCCGACAAACAGGGAGTGCCTTATGACAAAGTTCGGGGAACACTTCAAAACGAGGTATTGAAAGAATATGTGGCCCGAGGGACGTGGATCTTTCCCCCAGAGCCCTCCATGCGCCTTTCTTTAGATATCATTGAATACTCTGTAAAGGAGGTCCCCCAGTTCTACCCAGTCAGCCTTACCAGTGCCCATATGCGGGAGGCAGGGGCCTCCTCTGTGCAATCCCTTGGCTATCTGTTTGAGATCGCGATCAATTATGCGGAACGG
The DNA here is from genome assembly GCA_016234425.1 of Deltaproteobacteria bacterium. Taxonomy (GTDB): domain Bacteria; phylum Desulfobacterota; class SM23-61; order SM23-61; family SM23-61; genus JACRCA01. The sequence goes on from JACRCA010000149.1 coordinate 2,924, forward strand.
CTCATTGCTCGGGGGATCCCCATCGATGCTTTCGCACCAAGGTTCAGTTTCAGCTTAGGTACAACCTTGATCGATTTTTTCGAAGAGATTGCCAAGTACCGGGCTGGAAGAAGAATCTGGGCCAGATTGATGAGGGAGCGCTTTCAGGCAAAAGATCCACGAAGCTGGATGTGCCGCTTCTTCGCTGGCTGTGGGGGAAGCTCCCTGGTGGCCGAAGAGCCGGAGAACAACATCATCCGGATTGCCTACGAAGCTTTAGCTACAGTCCTTGGGGGAGCGCAGGCCATTCACACGTGTTCCTTTGATGAACCGATCGCTATCCCCACAGAGGATTCGGTTAGGATCGCCCTGAGAACGCAACAGATCCTCGCATACGAAACAGGTGTGACAGATACCGTGGATCCTCTGGGAGGCTCATACTATGTAGAGGCGCTTACGGACAGAATGGAGGAAGAGATCCTCAAGGAAATGAAAAAGATTGAAGATATGGGAGGAATGATTGCTGCCATTGAGAAAGGCTATGTCCAAGGGGAGATCTCTAAAAGAGCGTATGAAATTGAGCGAAAGATCGCCAGCGGAGAGTTGGTTTTGGTAGGGCGTAACAAATTCGCTACCAAAGAGAGGAAAACTAAGAAGGTGACGTTCTTCAAACTTGACCCGGAAACTGCTCGGAAGCAGAAAGAGAATTTATCTCAGGTGAAGAAGAAGAGAAATTATACAAAAGTGGCGGAGAGTTTGGCGGAGTTAAAAAGGGTAGCTGAGAGCAAGGCGAACATTATGCCCATTATGATTGAAGCGGTAAAAGCCTATTGCTCTATCGGAGAGATCACCAGCACTTTGAAGGATGTCTTTGGCGAATACCGGGAACAAACGCTCATCAACTGATCAAAAGGGACAGAGCTATGGCGGAGCGACGCCGATGGCGGGTTTTGATAGCCAAGCCAGGCTTAGACGGCCACGATCGAGGGGCCAAGGTAGTTGCCCGGGCCCTGCGCGATGCTGGGATGGAGGTTATCTATACAGGGCTTCGTCAGAGTGTAGACCAGATCATCAACGCGGCGATTCAAGAGGAGGTGGATCTCATCGGTCTCAGCATCCTTTCTGGCGGCCACATGGGCCTCACGAAGAAGTTACTTGACAAACTCAGTGAACGCAGGTTGGGGGACAAGAAGGTTGTCGTCGGGGGGGTGATCCCTGATGAGGATACCGATGAGTTAAGAAAATTAGGGGTAGCCGATGTTTTCCCCGTGGGGACAAACATATCTCACGTGGCGCAGAGGGTGCAGCAAATTTTAGAAGGAAACGGGTGAAGCTGGCGGGTTCTACCAGGAAAGGACCATTTTTCGTAAATTTAATTATACGAGGATATGATTACCTGAAATTACCCAATGATATCTCTTGGGGTAAAGGGTAAGTATCGGAGACAATCCTGGGAAATTTAACTCTTAAGACAACAGCAGCCAGTTTTTTTTAAAAAAGGAGGTCAAATAATGGAGAAAGATATTGCGACTCAATTAGTGGAATTCGCCCTGCAGGCCAAATATGAAGACATCCCAAAAGAGGTAATCGATTACTGCAAGCACCTGACTTTGAAGACGGTTTCTGGAATGCTAGCCGGGTCAGCCAAACCTTCTGGCCGGAAGCTGACCAGAATTATAAAAGACCAGAAACTCCCCAAGCAAGCCGGCGTAATGGGGAGTGGTTTTAAGACTGCCTTATGGGAGGCAGTTTTTTTAAACGCCTATTTTGCTCATGCTAGTGAGTTAGAGGATGACCGATTTAATGGGGGGATCACATGGGACATCGGGGTTATTCCCCTCCTGTTTCCCCTCGCTGAAAAGTTGAATCTTTCGGGTAAGGCTTTCCTGGAATCTTTGGTTGCGGGGCTGGAGGTTACTGTTAGAACAGGTATCTTTAGTGCCAAACATTTAGGACTTGGACAGGTCCCAGGCGCAATAGGGCCCGCTGTAGCAGCAGCTAAAGTTTTAGGTTTAGGTGCTCAAGAAACGGCTGCCGCAGTCGGGTTGGCGATGTCAAGCGTTCCCCTTGCAGTTGTAAATTATGGGACGGATGCTCATTATTTTGAATCCGCCCTCATGTCTCTGCAGGGGATAATGGCTGCTGAAATGGCCAAGACGGGCTTGGCTGGCAAACCTGACCTGGCCACCTACTTAACGAACTTTTTCGGAAAGGAAAGGGTAGTCGCGGAAAAGATCGTAGAAGATTTGGGAAGAAAATGGGTACTTTGCGAGATTTGGATTAAAAAATACCCTTGCTGTTTTCTACAGCACCGCCAGATCGACTCGGTCATCGAATTGAAGAAACAGCATAATCTTTCCTATGAGGAGGTAAAGGCAATCGAAGTCCATGCCAGTTTAGCGGAAAAAATCTGTGACCGCCCGGAACCAAAAAATGAGGGAGACATTCAGTTCAGTTTTCAGCATGTCTTGTCGGCAGCGATGTTGGATGGGGACGTAAACCTTAAACACATTTCTGAGAAAGCTGTAAATGACCCCAAACTCAGGGAAGGCCGCTCGAAGGTAACTCTGATTTATCATCCTGATTTAACGATTGAATTTAATAAAGCCCCTGCTCGCGTCGTCATCAAAATGAAGGATGGGAGAGAATTCTCTCGGGAAAGAATGTACCCCATTGGGCACCCCACTCATGAGCCCTTGACAACA
>JACRCA010000014.1 GCA_016234425.1 Deltaproteobacteria bacterium
CCAGGCCCGGGGGTTCAGGGCGCTTCGCTTGGCCTCATGAGGCGCTGGTCGTTTCAGGGATGGGGGCGGAAAAGGCACCCGGCCTCATTCTGCGGAGACCCGGCTGGAGCCTTTGAGAAAGGCTTTTTCCCGGCCGATGCTGCTCGCGCTCATCGCCCCGAACCCCGGGCCACGAATAGGGATTCTGTAAAAGTGCAGGTGGGCAAGGTTACTTGAGCCTTTAGCCATGCGCCTCTTTTCTCCTTGACAGTTCGCCGAAAAAGCCATTATATTTTCAGAAAAATTAACCTTTCAATGCCCATTCATGGAATTTTCCGCGCTCGTTGCTGCCTTGCAAGATCCGGGCCTTTACCCGGAGCGCCCAGAGAAGGTGGATTTGATGCAAACGCATGTCTCCGCCATCTTCCTTACCGGCAAGCATGTGTACAAGGTTAAGAAGCCAGTAGATTTTGGCTTCCTCGACTTTACCACCCTGGAAAAGCGAAAGTTTTACTGCCAGCAAGAAGTGGAGCTGAACCGCAGGCTGTGTCCGGAAATCTACTTGGGAGTTGTGGAGATTCGTTCCCATCGAGGCCAGATTTTCCTGGGGGAAGGGCCAGGAGAGATTATTGAGTATGCGGTTTTGATGAAGCAGCTCCCCCAGGATTGCATGATGGACCGATATTTAGCTCGGGGGGCCATCACGCCTGCCCTCCTCCATAAAATTGCCGTGAAGATCGCCGATTTCCACTCCCATGCGGCCACGAACTCGGAAATCGCCAGTTTCGGGAAGATCGATACGATTCGCAAAAACGTGGAGGAAAATTTCGCCCAAACGGAGAAGTACGCCGGCCTCTCCCTCTCCGCCGAATCCTTTGGCGAGATCAAAGAAAGCACCCATCGCTTCATGCAAAAGCAACTTCCTCTATTTGAGCAACGCATTGCCGGCGGGAAGATCCGTGATTGCCACGGCGACCTGCACTTGCAACATATCTGCTTGACCGACGAAATCCTCATTTTCGATTGCATCGAATTCAACCAGCGCTTCCGGTATTCAGACGTGGTGGCGGACCTCGCTTTCCTGCTGATGGACCTCGACTTCCACGGCTATCCCTTGCTCTCCGCCGACCTGGCTTCCGGCTACCTGAATATCTCTCATGATTGGCCGCTCTTTTTACTGCTGGATTTCTACAAATCCTACCGGGCCTACGTCCGCGGCAAAGTGACCAGTTTTTGCCTGGATGACCCGGACATTTCGCCAGCGGAAAAAGATTCTGCCCTGAAACAAGCCAGGCGATACTTCCATCTGGCCCATCACTACAGCAGGAGATTGAATCGCCCGGCCCTTCTCATCACCTGCGGGTTGGTGGGGACCGGAAAAACAACCATTGATCGCACCCTCTCCGAGGTTCTCGGATGGAATCTTTTAAGCTCGGACATCTTCCGGAAAGAGCTGGCCCACCTTTCTCCCGGGGAGCACCGCTACGAAAAATTTCATCAAGGGATTTATTCCCCAGATTTTTCCCGCAGGACCTACCAGGCTCTTTTTGAACGGGCCGGTAATATTTTGCCTGCCGGAAATTCTGTAATCATCGATGCTTCTTTCAAGAAGAAAATGGATCGCCAGGAGGCCCTGACATTGGCGAAGCAGGCCGGGGCAGGGTTTCTCCTGATCGAATGCCAGAGCGATGAGGGAGAAATCCAGAAGCGGCTGGCCAGCCGAGCCACGGATGAAAATGAACCTTCCAACGGCCGTTGGGAGATCTTTGCTGACCAGAAAGAGGATTTTGAGAGGGTGGAGGGAATGAGCCCCGACCTTCATCTCCCCCTGAAAACCCACGGATCCATAGAAGAAGGCTTGGAAGCCATTTTTCAGCATCTCCTGAAAAGAGCAGGACGTGAACTACTTAGCCAGTTTGACGGGGTAAAAGAATGAAAGGATCTGCAGATTTTTCTTGTACCCTCTTAGTACAAGAGGAAAGCTGTAATTGAGGAGTTAAAAATGAATCAATTCAAAGTAATCGTACTTTTGGTCAGCGGGCTAATTTTTTTCTGGGGTTGTGGTACGAGTGAGCAGGCCAAACAGAGGGCGGATATCCACTATCGCTTAGGGTACAACTACCTCCAGCAGGGGGAGCCAACTTCCGCCCTCCGGGAGCTTTTGGAGGCCGAGAAACTCGACCCCAGAGATCCTCAAATCCATTTCGCCTTGGGCTGGGCCTACAGTGCCAAGGGGCACTTCGTCCAGGCGCTGGAGCATTACCGGGAAACCCTGAACCTCGACCCGAAATACACTGAGGCGCATAACGCCATGGGGGCGGCTTACTTAGAAATGGGTAAATGGGATGAGGCCATTAAAGAATTTGACATTGTCCTAAAAGACATTCTCTACCTGACGCCTTTCTATGTTCTGAATAACATGGGTTGGGCTTATTATAAAAAAGGAGACCGGCCAAAGGCGATCGAATGTTATAAGAAAGCCTTGGCCATGAAACCTGATTTCGGCTTAGCTTATTACAATATTGGCCTGGCATACAAGGACCGCAAACAAATTTCCGAAGCCATTGCTGCCTTTCGTTCGGCTGTAACCCAGGTCCCCAATTTTCTGGATGCCCATTTCCAGCTCGGGCTACTCTACTTCGACGCCGGCAGGCGTGAGGATGCCCGGAAAGCTTTCGAAGAGGTGGTGCGGATTGCCCCCCAGAGCGAGAACGGCCGCTTGGCCCAGCAATACCTTGACTTTTTGAAAAGGTCCCCCAAATAATCCCAAACTCAGCGCAGCAGGCCCACATAGATCCCCGTGATTATGGCTGTAGTTATCACGCCGGCCACGCAGGGCCCCATGGCGAAGGGCAGGATAATATTCTTCTTGTTGACATCGAAGGC
>JACRCA010000154.1 GCA_016234425.1 Deltaproteobacteria bacterium
ATGTGAACTGCGATATTTCCGGCCCAATGACAAATATTTCCCTTCCCGTCCAGAGCCCGATAATCCTCAGGGCGAAAATCGCTGTATTCTATAATCGCCGGCTTACCATTGATGATTCCATAAATACCTACTTTTTCCTCCAGATCGCGGCGGCGGACGACCTTCGTGGAAAATTCAGAATCTTCCATTCTATGGTAGCCTATAAAGACCGGATCAGCGATCTTAACCAAGGGATTATCCACCTGACAGTAAAATAGCTCGGAAAAACCTTTTTCAATAAGTCTTTGCAGGAGACCTGATTCATAAAGAGCTTTCAGTGATCCCCCATGTCCATCCGGATTTACCAGGAGGTGGGTGTCGTCCTTTAAAATCAGGTGCCCCTCAGGAGTTAGGGTGGGCAACATTCCCTGGTCAAAAAAATATATAATATCCTGGTCCAGGCCAAAAAAATTGTTGAACTCAAAAAATTCTCGGGTCTCCCGCTGGTTATCCTGGCTGGTCATAATGAGGAGAGGAATGGAGGCCTCGTACCGAATCCTAAGGGCTTTTACCGATTCAGCAAAGATCTGGAACAAAGATTTTTTCCTAACAGGAGATACAGGGAGTTTGCCCTTGGGCCCGGCAAAGCCAAGGCGGGAGGCTTGACCTCCGGCGACAATCAGGACGGCCACCTGATTTCCTCGGATCAGCGATTCGCCCAGATTGCGCACCTCCTCCCGGCGCATTCTTTCCTCCGGTGTTTTCGGGATGGTAATGATAGGAGTGGGGCTTATATCATAAAGAAGGCCAGAATTTTTTAGTTTAGAAAATTTATCATACAGTTTAAAAACCCACGGAACGTCCAGCCCCTGCAATTCTTTCAAAAATTCATCCTTTTTCTCCGGATTTAAACGGTGATAATGGCGCAAGATATGGTGCTGGCGGTATTTTTCCAAAAGATTAAGAATTTCTCCTGGCCTCATCTTTCAGCTCTTAAGATGTTCTGACTTTTCTCCCTGGTGTAATTATAGACCGGAATGCTGGAATAATGGAATACTGGAAAACTGGAATAATGGAATGGTGGAATGATGGGTGAAATAGAAGGACTAAGAATTTTTTTAGTTTCATAACCCAATATTCCAACATTCCATCATTCCATATAGGCCGTGTAAAGACAACGTTGCTAGCCCCTTTTCATATTAGCTTGTAGGAATGGCAATGTTTTAAATCCAGGGGAAGGCGAGGACTTCCTGAATGGTCGGCGCATCGCAAAAAAGCATGATCAGGCGATCGACTCCCAAGGCAATACCGGCTGAGGGAGGCATCTGGAAGAGAGCTCCAAGTAATTCCTCATCGATGGGGTAAACCGGCTTGCCGAGTTGGGCCCGAAGTCTTTGCTCTTCCTCAAATCTTCTTCTTTGCTCTGCAGGATCAGTTAGTTCCGAAAAGGCATTGGCCAGCTCCAGCCCGGCGACGAAAAGCTCGAAGCGTTCAGCCCAAAAGGGGTTGCCAGGTTTCGACCGAGCCAGAGCGGCCATGCTCGCCGGGTAATCATAAAGGATGGTGGGTTTCGGAAACCCCAGACGAGGCTCCACAGCCTCCAAAAAAACTTTGAAAAATACATCATCATAGGAATAGGTCTCAGACCGGTCAAAGCGATATCCTCTTGAGTGTGCTTCCTCGAGCAGGGCGATACCATCACGATTCTTCTCAATATCTACTCCTCCGTAGAGGCTCATTGCCCGGGCCACGCTAAGCCGTTCAAATGGGGGAGAAAGGTCAACCTCCTTCGCTTGATAGGAGAATTGCTGAACACCCAAAACCTTCTCAGACAGGAAAGTGAGCAACCCTTCGCAGTCTTCCATAATCTTTTGGTAATTAGCATGAGCCTGGTACCATTCTAGCATGGTAAATTCAATCTGGTGAGTTCCACTAATCTCTTCATCTCGGAACACCCGGCATATCTGGAAGATTCTCTCCCACCCTTGACCCAAGAGCTTCTTCATGCAGTATTCTGGAGAGGTGTGCAGGTACTTCTTACACCTGGTATCATCTGGATAAGTACAATAAACCTCCAGGGCTGAGAGGTGTGGCTCCATGCCGGGAGATGGGACCAGGTAAGGGGTCTCTACTTCTACGAATCCCTGGTGGAGGAAATACTGGCGGATCCCCTGGATGATCTGGCATCGGAGGATTAGGTTATTTTTCCTTTTTTCATCCATATGATACCTTTATAACTGAGTGTGGAGATGGCATCAAGAAAATTGATGGACTCCTTTCCTCAACCTGTTTCGAGCACTGCTTAAATCCAGTATCCAAAATTTCCTTGACGAATCTTCCTCTGACCATTGCCTCCATTGCCCCGGGAAATCCTCCTGGGATTCAGAGGGATTCGCTCTTCCTCCTTCTCTTAGGCAGTTCCCCTGGGCCTTGAGCAGGCCTTCGGAAAGCTCGGTTTTTTCATCGGCAACCTGCTGCCCTTCTTTCTTATTCTTCTGCTGACGCTTTACCTAAAGATTCATCTTACCTATTCTATTGCGGTGGCCACTTCGGCCACTATTCTATTCTACCATCTGCCATCTTCTCTGGTCCGGCGAAATGCCGTAGATGTCTGGATTAACGAAATTCCAATCACCCCGGAGAAAATACTTCGAGCCCTGGAGGCAAAGGCTATTTCGTAGTAATTCCCCATGGCCGACTGCCCACCCACGAACGATGCAAATTCTTGTTTTCCCCGGCCCGGCCCCGAGGGGCTCGCTTGCATAATGAGGCGGTAGTTCTTTCATGGGCTCGCGTCAGAATTTACTTTTTCCTGCCCGGCAAGGGGCAATAATCCATTTCTATAAAAGCGGTCACCGACCCTATTCTCTGTGGAATCCAGTGGGTCCCCCTTTTGAACGGTCTCTTTCTGGCCGATTCTGCAGCGCTCACCCCTCGGCCCCGGACCAGGGAAAGTTGCTATTTTCTAACTAATTGAAACTCTTTCTCAGGCGCCGTCGATGTGATGCCTTTCTTTGATGCGGTACCATCCTGCTGGGTCCTGAAAATATTCGCGTGTATCCTGGAGGGAGAGGCAATGCTCCCTTTCAATAGAGGAGAGTAATTCATAGAATTTTTTCTCGGTAGGGTCCTCAGCGCTCTGGGCCAGGTCGCTGTAGAACTTCTCCCCTTTAGCCTCAAAGTCGATGGCAATTTGAACTGCTTGCATGTCGTCTGTATCGGCTTGGGAAAACGCATCGACCGCATCCACCAATTTCTGGATGATTGCTTTCACCTCGGTCCCCTTTACCTTGAGGGGAATTGTCTCGGGCCATCTTCCCTCTTTCTGCAATCGCTTGTGCAATTCCAAAATCCTTTGATAGTGTTCATCCTCATCACTGGCAATTGAGGAGAACATTAATTTTCCCAGAGGGTTGATGGTTCTTTCCTTGTGTTTCAGATAAAAGTCTCTCTCCCGAGCCTCATTGTTGAGAGCCACCTCTAAGGCTTTTATTCGCTCTTCTGTTTTCGCATTCATCTTCTCTCCTTTGCGAGCCTCAGAAATTTCGATTCCATGATTCAATTATATGGATGGAAGCTACAAAAGACCATTTAAAATTTCCCCAACCGCTCTTTTCCAGGATTGAATCCTTTCCAACAACCTTCGAACCTCTTAAATCATTATACTCCCATCCCTATTTATGGAAGCCAATCCCCTCTATCCGCAGATGGCTTCCCTCTACCTTACCCTTCGCCCCGAGAATCTTCTCCACGAGCCATAGGTTTGACTCTACATGTTCTGTAACCTGGGGAATTAGATATTCTGTCCTTCCATGACCAAGGGCTGCAAAAAGGATCAACTGATCACCCAAGTGCCGATCCGTCGTAGCTTTTGTCCGCAGGTCTTCGAGAAGCGAATGCACTACGAATTCAGCAATCGCTTCCGACCTTCTGCCAGGTTTACCCGCCTGGTCTGCACCCAGCAAGCACTCGGTATCAGTCTCAGCCCTGAGTAACAGGGCAGCTCCTTTCTGCATGGCTGTCTTATCATTCAGCACCTCCATCCGAACCGGATATCCCCGTTCCTCCAGTAGTTTCCGGCAACGGTTGGCCATCCTTTCGCTGACCTTTTCTTTTTCGAGATGGGAGGCGAGAGAAATCCCCCAGACTTCTTTAATGTTTCCTTGCTCGATCATAAAAAGGGGTTTTAAAAATCCGCCTAAGGGTTCCACCTCCAGCATCAAGTGCCCCTGACCTCTGGGTAAATAACCCGGCCGAAGGACCTCCACCCGGACTTTCGCTCCCATCCTCTGGAGAATTGGGATGAGGACTCTTTGCATATGGAAAGCGCTGGGGGCGTTATCTTGAAAAAGGCCCCCCCTGATTGCAAACCTACAGGTGCGCTGGGCGAACAGAGCCAAGGGAATCAGAGTAAAGGCCAGCATGGTCGTGGAACCAGCCGTTCCAATATCCCATTGAAAATTTCCCCCCTTCAGGGACTTTCCGGGACGATAAAAAATTTCCGCGGATTTCAGCTCAGCCCCTTCTAACTCTCCGTCAGAGAGAGAACAACACGCCCGCACGGCCTGGAGATGTTGGGGCATTAATCCCGGCTTTTCTCTTTTGGCCCTGATCCGGGTCATATGCAGCGGTTCCCCTACGAGCGTAGCCAGCGCAACGGCGTACCTTAAAAGGGTGCCACTGCCCGAATACATGGAGCCATCGATTTCAATCATGATGGCCTCTTGACGCAGAAAAAATTCTTATATATTATAGCTTAAAATGAATATGAGAAACTGACGGCGAAATCGTACCTTCCATTTTATTATGAAACGTAACAGTTTAGCTTTTTGAAAAGATTCTTTTGCAATATCACTGTATTGTCATTCCCGTGAAGCTTGTCCTCGCGAAGGCGGGGAACGGGAATCCAGGCTTGTCCCTGCGAAAGCAGGGAACCATATCGAAGATTGTGGATTCCCCGCATCAAGTGCGGGGCAAGCTCTGCTTCCGCAGGAATGACAGACTTTCTTGACTGCTTTATTTTAAGATTTTTTCAATCCGCTAAACTGATACTATGAAACGAATGGTAGCCTCTGGGCAGGCTCCGCATTATACCGAAATTGCTTCCGAGTTGCGGATTCCCGTGGAGGAAGGGCGAAAAGTCTACCGAATAACCATCGAGGGCCAGCAGAAGTGGTTTGGCCAGTGAGGTTTCGAATCGCTGGCGGGCTGATTCTATCTCTTTTTCTGAAAAGATAAATTTTCTCTCCCTGAAAGCCATTCATCCAAAGTGTTTTTCTTGAATCTCCAACTCCCCCCAATTTTTCGGCCGGGGATCTCTCCCTTTTTGGCCAGACGATAGATTGTTCTAACATGGACGCTTAAATACTTGGCGGCATCCTGGGGGGTCAAAATTTCCTTCATGAACTTACTCCGATGGAGGAATCATAAATCTTTTCGTTCAAGAAAATTCCTAAAATGTAAGGATCAAATTGTTTTCCTTTGCCCCTTTCCAATTCCATAAGGGCATCTTTAAGAGGCATGGACTTGCGATGGTATCTCATGCTGGTTATGGCATCGAAAGCATCCGCAATTAAAATGATCCGCGCCTCCAGAGGAATGGTCTCTCCCCGCAACCCATCTGGGTAACCACTGCCGTCGAAGTGTTCATGATGATGGAGAATCATGGGAAGCTTGTCCCTAAAGAAATCGATTTCTTCCAGAATCTTAGCACCGATCAGGGGATGCTCCTTAATTTGTCGATATTCTTCTGAGCTCAGACGCCCCTGTTTCTGCAGCACATCATCCGCGATGCCAATCATCCCGATGTCATGCAGAAGTGACCCATATTCCAGGTTCTCCAGCATCTCCTCGTTGAAGCCCAACTTCACGCCTGTTTTCATGCACATCTTCCTCACCCGATCGGAATGATCCCGCGTATAGGGGTCTTTGGCCTCGATCGCCTTGACCAAGACATTGACCGTATTTAAATTGGCTTTTTTCAGGATGCGTAGAGCCTCTTGCAGTCTTTTTCTCTTTTCCTCCTCCAATTTCTCCAGATGGGTATGGTAGCCATCGATTACTTCTTTTAACTTATTCTTCAGCAATGCTTTTTTAACACTTAAGACCAGTTGGTCCGAATCGACCGGCTTTTTTATAAAATCAAAGGCCCCCATCCGCATGGCCTCCGCGGCCATATCGATTTCTTGATAATCTGCCATCATGATCGCCGTTATGTCTGGATGCATTGCCTTTGCTTTCTTTAAAAGCTCAAGGCCATCCATTTCGGGCATTTTGATGTCAGAAATGAGCAGTAAGAATTTTTCCTTATCATGGTGATGGAGGGCATTCTTTCCATTATTGGCTGTAACGCCCGAATACCCCTCCTTGTTGAGCCGGCGAGCGATGAGGGAACCAATTTTTTCCTCATCATCGACAATAAGGATTCGATTTTCCATAGAAGACTCCCCTTTTCAGCTGTTAAAAATGAATAATGCAAATTTTATTCCAGAGTTTTCCAGACTTTTATGATTTTTGGATTTTGCACTTATGTACTTATTATTTAACAGTTTTTGGATTAGCCATGGTTGGGGAAAAGGAAAATTAAGAGCGGGACTAAGGAACAAAAGCGAACAATTCATGAAAAATTTACTCAAAATATGTCAATTTTTGGCCTACTCACTGGCGCCAGTATTGGCATGCTCCTCCGGGAAACGGCCAGGGCATTGTTAGAATCTAACCACAGAGGCCACAGAGAATTTACTAATTCAAACGCAGGAAGTATCTTGACAATAGACTCCCTTTCCCTTGAGGGAGAGGGAAACGATCTTGAGTCAAATGATTTAATGCGTCGGTATTAGTTTTCAGGGAGTTACCCGGATTAAAGCCCGAAAAGCTTTTGGGCATTCTTCAGAAGGATCTTCTCCTTGACTTCCGGCTTCATCTGGATTTTTTCAAAATCAGCGAGCCACCTTCCCGGCGTTAAATAGGGATGGTCTGATCCAAAGAAACACTTATCCTGCAAAAAAGTGTTGGCGTATTGGACAAGCGAGGGAGGAAAATATTTGGGGGACCAGCCGGAAAGGTCCATATACACATTTGCCTTGTGCATGGCTACGGCCAGCATATCCTCTTGCCAGGGCCAGGCCGGGTGAGCACCGTCTCAGCCTTCTGCGCCATCGGTTTTGGCCTTTGCTTTGGTGCCGCTGAATGCGGTTCTTCTCATAAAAAATTTTGAAAGTTTTTCACCAAATTATAGCTTTCTCAGTCTCTTATTCCTCCGGATTATGTTTCCTGAAGAGTCAACCGCCAAGGGGTTTCTTAATCACCTGAGGTCTCTCTCTTCCGGAATTGGGAAAAGTTTGGCTTGCGCTTTTCCAAAAAGGCATTCATTCCCTCGCTGAGCTCAGCTGAGCCATAGACTAGGCCCAGCATTTCGCTCCCCGCGTATGAGGAAGCCATCAGCAGGTCGAGGGCATGATTGAAAGATGCCCTGGCGATCTTGATAGCCTGAGGGCTCATCTCTAATATTCTTCTGGCCCAGGATTCCGCCTCCTCCATGAGCTTGTCGGCTGGAACGACTTTGTTGCACAAACCCATCTTCTCCGCTTCGCGGGCATTGTACCTTTGACACAAAAAGACCATCTCTCGGGCCTTCTTCTCTCCCACAACCCTTGGGAGCAGCTGAATTCCCCACCAGATGGGGGAACTGCCCACCGTAGGGCCCACCTGGCCGAAGACCGCTGTTTCTGAGGCGATGGTGATGTCACAGAGCACATTGAGCTCATTGCCGCCGCCCAAACAATACCCGTTCACCGCTGCGATGATTGGTTTGCCCAACCAGCGCATGGTATTAGAGAGCTTCAGACACTTCCCCAGCCACCCCCGCCCAACGCTGGGAGTGAGTCTGCCCATGACCGAGATATCTCCCCCCGAGCAGAAGGCCTTCTCTCCAGCTCCGGTAAAAATGAGCACCCCAACAGTCTCGTCGGCTTCGGCTCTCTCGAAGGCGTCGATGAGCTCTTCCACGGTCTTCACCCGGAAGGCGTTATAAACCTTCGGCCGGTTGATAACGATCTTGGCAATCCCTTCTTTCACCTCGTAGAGGATATCTTGGTAACCCATTTCTCCCTCCTTCGATTAATGGTTGTTGAAATAGCTCCCTTTTGCCCATGGAGTTCATCTGCCCTTCTGACTGGCTGCGTACATTATCATGGAGAAAAGAGCTTTTCAATTTTCTCCTTCTCGGGGAAAACGTAGGGGGTCCTTCTGCCCAAGTCCGCAGAAAACCCTTGGCCCTTGACGGCCAAGGAAGTCTAGGGGGGCAAAATCGCTACGTCTTTTGCCTCAATCCCGGGGGAGCCCAAAATGATACCCCAGATCTTCAAATGATTCTTGATGCCCTGCGGATGTGAATTAACCCGGGAGTGCTCATAGGCAGTGCAAAGGCGACGGCATAGTCCTTATCCTCTGGCCCCATGGCCCGGGTGGGCATAACTACAGTGTAATGGCAATTTAGCGCCCCAGTCTGGTGTGCCTTAGCCCCCCCACGACAATCCCATCTTTCCTCTCTTCCACTACATGGACGTAGAGGTCTGGGTCGGCTTGCTCGCTTGGTTTCAAGCTCCCGTCTCCTTTGACATCGGTCATGGCGATGCCCGCGATCAAGTCGTTTTCCTGAAGGTGCTTGAAAAACTTTTTAAACCGCTCGTGATAATGGGTCCCTACCTTTTGATCCACCTCGTAGGTGGCCAAGTACATAATGTTTCCCCCGTCGCAGGTGGTGCATCTTTGGAAGCTGGTTGCGGTCATCTGCCCGAGAAGACGAAACATCTTGATTTTTTTCACCAAGTCATCGCGACTCTGGTAGATATGGCAAAAGCGGTTTACCTTTTGGCCAGTAAGGTGAGAGTGAGCCGTCATCAAGTCTTCATAAGAGGATCATGAGCCAAATCGTACGTAAGGGCTACGGCGTTTTGCGAGGGTTTGACGATTGGATGATCATAAGGATCTTTCATTCTCTCCCCAAAAAGATAAACGACTGGATTGGGGGTCATCTCCCGCAGATTTTGAACATATTCCTTCCCTGTCTTTAAGGCCATTAAAAACCTCCTTTAGAGGGGGATATTCCCGTGCTTTCTTGGAAACCTCTCCCCCCTTTTATTCTCCAGCGTTTGCAGGGCCCTGATAATTTGCGGACGGGTTTCCTGCGGCCGAATGAGGATGTCCAGTTGCCTCCTGGAAGCCGTGTAATAGGGGGTCATAAACTTCTCCCGATATTCCTTAATCTTCTCTTCCCGCACTCGCTCTTTGTTCTCTGCAGCTTCGATCTCCTTGCGATAGAGGACACTCACCGCCCCCTCAGCCCCCATAATGGCGATTTCCGTGGTCGGCCAGCCCAATACTACATCTGCGCCCATCTCTTTGTTGCTCATCGCCGCATAAGCTCCTCCGTAGGCTTTGCGAATAATGCAAGTGACCTTGGGCATAGTGGCTTCCTTCCAGGCATAGAGCATCTTGGCTCCATGCCGGATGATCCCTTTGTACTCTTCTTTCACGCCTGGAAGATATCCAGGGACATCAACAAAAGAAATTAAGGGAATGTTGAAACAATCACAGGTACGGATGAAGCGAGCGGCTTTGTCTGAAGCATCGCAATCGATGGCTGAGGCCAAGAAAAGGGGGTTATTGGCCACAATCCCCACGGGTTTCCCGGCCATCCGCGCAAAGCCCGTAACCATGTTGCGGGCATACCCCGCCTTCACCTCAAAAAAATCTCCCTGGTCCACAACCAGGGAAATCAGACGGCGCATGTCATAGACTTTTTTGGGGGTTTCGGGAAGAATGTCCATTAAAGCTTCTTCGCACCGCTCGGGATCATCCGTCGTTTCAACGGAGGGGGGCTTTTGAGTATAGCTGGAGGGGAGATAGCTCAAAAGTTTTTTCACCCTGGCCAAGCAATCCAGGTCATCCTTGGCCACAAAGTCAGCCACTCCGGAGATCTGGCTGTGAATTTTGGCTCCTCCCAGCTCCTGACTTCCCACTTCTTGACCGGTCACCTCTTTAATTACCAGAGGCCCAGTGATGAACATCTGGCTTGTCTTGTCCACCATGAAAATGAAATCCGTCAGAGCCGGAGAATAAACCCCCCCACCAGCACAATTCCCCATGATCGCCGAGATCTGGGGAATGACTCCTGAAGATTCCACATTCTCCGCGAAGATCAAAGAGTAGGCCCCGCTTCCCTCCTGAATCCTTCCCCCGGCGGAGTCAATCAACCCAACCACCGGGCATCCAGCTTGTCTGGCCATGCGGATCAAAGAAGCGATCTTCTGACCGTGGACCTGGCCCACTGACCCGCCCATCACCGTAAAGTCTTGAGCGTAGGCGAAAACCACCCGCCCATCCACTTTTCCATAACCGGTGATCACCCCATCGCCCCAAGGGCGATTTTTCTCCATCCCAAAATCGGTGCACTGGTGCTGAGCGAGCATACTCACTTCAACAAACGTTCCTGGGTTCATCAGGTGGTCGATCCGCTCCCGCGCTGAAAGCTTACCCAGGGCGTGTTGCTCTTCGATCTTCTTCTTTCCTCCCCCAGCCCGGGCAATTTCTTCAATCTGCCTGAGCTTTTCAATCTCATCTTTTCTCAGTGGCATTTTCACTCCTTGGGCTCGGCAAAAGTCCGCCTCCCCATCACATCCATTCCTTCAAGTTAACCCCAATCCTCTCCAGATTCTCTCCTAAGATACGAATGGCATTCTTATAAAAGAGCTTTTCCAGAATCCCCGGTCGATATTCATTCTCTTCATGCTGTTTAATCAGCTGGTCCAGCGGGAATAAGTTATATTCGGAGCCAAACATGTACTTATCCTGAAGCCGGCGGTTCATCTCATACTTCATGGCTTCTGGAAAGTAGCGAGGCCACATGCCAGAGGTCTCCCGGTAGACGTTCCCCTTGTGCATGGTCACGGCATTGAGTTCTTCAACCCAGGGATCCCCAACGTGCATGGCAATAATCTTTAATTTCGGAAAGTCGGACGCCACATCATCAACGTCGGGAATGGGCTTTGTGTAACGCAGCTTGATTCCTCCACCGCCTGGCAGCCCGGTGCCCAAGCCGGAATAACCCATATGAAACTGGACCACAGCACCCAAGTCCTGACAAAGCTCCCACAGGGGATAAAACTGAGGGTCGTTGACATGGAATTGCTGGGTGGGTTGCTGAAATTTCAGACCGATGAGCTTCAATTCCTTTATGCATCTCTCGGCCTCTTGTAACGCCAAGCGGCCCTTCCAGGGATCCACCGAGCCCCAGCCTGCGAGGAACACGTCCGGGTATTTTCTGACGATGCTGGCAATATAATCATTGCTCGTTCTGGGTCCGCCCAAATGGGTCTCTGCATCCCAGGCCACCGGCATGCCGACTATGTTATTTTTGCGGAAATCCTCAACCATTTTTTCTACCGTTGGAGCCTCGTCGAGTAATTGTTCGGGAGTACTTTCCTTATTGTAGAGGTATTTTGACAGTTGTACCCTGTAGTGCAAAATGGTTTTCAATCCTTCTCTGTCAAAAATATGTCCATGAACATCGATGATCCGTGCCATGTAATCTTCCTCCTTTCATTTTTCCGCCGCCAGGTAATATTGTTTGGCAATTTTTTGCGTTTGAAGTTTCCGGAAGGACTTTGATCAGTTTAATATTTTCCGGAGAAAAATGTCAAGATTCTTAAGTATAAGATATTGTTGCCATGCTTAAAAAAGTCTTTTTATTTAGAAAAAATGTTCCCCTAACTCCTTCGAATCAATCCATCCGGAGCTATTCGTTTTCTTCCTTTTCAAATTCTCATTAATTCGTTAATGATTACAATCTTTTGGATCTCCGATGTTCCTTCAATAATCTGCAAAAGACGCGCATCCCGATAATGACGCTCAATAGGAAATTCTTTCATGTATCCATATCCGCCGTGGATCTGCAAAGCTTTGTTAGCCACTCTATCCAGAACTTCAGAGGCAAAGAGTTTTGCCATGGCTGATTCCTTCGTGTACTTCGAAGATTTCTCCTCTACCATTTGAGCAGCATGGTAGACCATCAAACGTGCAGCCTCCACTTCGGTGGCCATGTCTGCCAAGTAAAATTGGATGACCTGAAATTTGATCAAGGCTTGCCCGAATTGAATCCTTTTTCTTGCATAATCCAATGCGGCACCCAAAGATGCCTGGGCTATGCC
>JACRCA010000152.1 GCA_016234425.1 Deltaproteobacteria bacterium
GTGGGGCTGACGATTGCCGTGTTGATTCCGATGATTTCCCCTTCAGAGTTCAAAAGGGGGCCTCCAGAGTTTCCGGGGTTGATGGAGGCATCGGTCTGGATCAAATCTTCAATCATCGTCCCAACTTCCGAGCGAATGGTCCGACCCAGAGAGCTGATGATCCCAGTGGTCAACGTGAGGCCCAAGCCGAAGGGGTTGCCTATAGCCAGAACCTTTTGTCCTACTTGTAGCTTCTGGGAATCTCCTAAGGGGAGCGGCTTCAGTTTTTCCGCCGGAGCGTCAATCTTGATTGCCGCTAGGTCATTGTCCGGGTCAGTGCCCACCAGTTTGGCTGGCCATTTGCTCCCGTCGAAGAGAGTGACTTCCAGTTTTTGGGCATCCCGAATGACGTGATTGTTGGTCAGGATATGGCCATGGGTGTCGATGATCGAACCAGAACCACTTCCCTCCCGGGGGATGGGGGTAAAGAAAAAGTCTCTGGCGATGACTGTGCTGATGATGTTGACCACGCTGGGACTTGCTTTTTGATAAATGGCTACATTATTCTTTTCGTCCTCCGTGAGGGCCACAGCCTTGTCCAACCCCCAAATTGCCCAGAGAAAAAGTGGAAGAATAAAGGGGGAAAATATTTTCTTTCCTGGATAGATCATTTCGCCTCCATCTCCCCAATTCTTGAATCAGAATAACATGACTCATCAGGCATTTCAATCTCTTCCCTTCCGCATCCACACCACCTTTGTTGGCTGGATGGGTAATTAGGGAAAGATGAGAAAAGAGGAGATTCTTATCAGGTCTTCGGAATGAAAAGCCTCAAAGGCGGGATATATCTCGGAGCTGAGCCCTTATGAGTAGTGGGCATTGAACTCAGAAAATCTCTTCCCGATGATATTCCCTTTTAGCAGAAATCGTTATGGCCTGCTTCTTAACTTCTCCCTCGGCAACCTGGAAAGCGCAAATTTCGGGAACCTGCCGATCCCTTAATGAGACTATCAAAATATGGGAATGGGGATAAAAGGCAAGATCAACATCCCGTTTGGAGGGATAAGGGGGAGAATGGGGGTGGGAATGGTAAATAGCCGATAGGTCGAGCCCTTCTTCATCAATCTCTCGGAAAATCCTGAACTGTTCCTCGGGGTCCATAAAATAAGAAAACTGACTCTCTTCCACATTCCTCATTGGATAAATTCTCCTTATTTCCCCCCCCTTTCCTGCCAAAATTCCGCAACATTCCAGCGGGTACGCCCTCTGGGCGTGCTCGATGATTTTATCCAGGAAAATTTCAGAGATCTCCAGATCCGGAAGGTCTTTCTTCATATTTTCACCACTTATTCGACGACGTCTTTTTCAATGGGTTCTACTTTGACGCCCAACGTTTTCAAGTACTTTATCGCCTTCTCGATCTCCCCCTCCACCCCCTCTAACTCCAGAGCCACGAGGCCGATTTCTTCCGAGACACTGGCTCCCCGGATGTTGGTGATGACCTGGAATCTCTGTCCCAGGCGATAGATTATGGGTTTCTGGATTAAGCGCTGGGGGAAAGTGAGGTAGAGTTTCTTTTTGAGTTTCTTTTTGGCCACTGCTCCGCCAGCGATGGCCGGAATGACCGAAATCACGCTCCCTTCTTCCAGCTTGGTCTCCAAATGATTCAAGAATCGGATGTCCTGGTCGTTTAGATAGATATTGACAAATCTTCTCAAGGCCCCCTGTTCATCAAAAAGTCTTTCCCTGAAACCGGGAAATTCTTTCTCTAAGCTTAGGAGAACTTCTCCCACTGTTTCTCCGTAGACCTTTACCTCCTCCTGCCCGCCAGTTAATTTCCTTAAAGGAGTGGGGATGCGTACGAGAATGGTCATCTTTATTTCCTCCGAACTATTAAATTTCCTCGGTCGTTGTATTCCTGACAAGAATAGCCCAATCGGTCCCGTTTATTTTTTCGACTTTCAAGACCTCATAACCTTCATTCCTTAAACTGCGGGGAACGTCACAGGCCGCCGGCGGGTAGTCCACAATCACTCGCAGCACTTCCCCCGCCCCCATCTCTTCCAAGGTTAACATGGACTCAATAAAAGTATAAGGGCAGATTTTCCCCTTCAGGTTCAGTTCTTTGTGAATTTCAATGTCCTGGGTCTCATAGATGCTGTCCACTTTGGCCCCCCACACAAAGCTGATCCAATTTTTCCAGGGAAATTTTCCCTTTCACGGAGAACATCGTTTCTTCTCCTCCCACAACCTCCTTTCTGATGCAATAGGAATTTCCCCCATCCTGGCTGTACCGGACTATGATCTGCCCGATCGTCTGATCCGAGAGGGAATCCGAAACCCCGGTCGCGACGGCCGTAGGCCCCCGGAAACCTGTGGGATAAAAAAGGACTGACCCTGGTATGGCCAGGGCACAGATTCGTTCATTCTCCTCTTTATTTCTGCCGAGGATGACTTTTAACCCGGGGTGCAGGCGGAAATGTCTCCCTATCCTTAGAAAGAGCAAATCTTCTATGGTGTAATTGGGGATGTGAAAAAATATATCCCTGAGGCGGGAGGCCATCAATCTGTCGGTCAATAGACAACCTCCTGCCGGGCAAGGGTAGTCCCGCAGGCCCAAATTCTTGGCTAATTGGATTTGGCATTTTCTTGACCGACCTGAAATGGCCAAGAGCTTTTGCCGATCCACGAGTCCTTCCAATTCCGGAACGGTAAGGGGGAAGTGGTGGGCCGAGAGAGGCCTAATAATGAAGCCCTGCAATCCACTCTCTTTCTCGATCAGTTGTAGAGCCTGGCGATGTTGGGACATTGGCCTTTGCCCCAATACCTCACCGGTTATGATGAAAGATGCTCCCATGGAAGCCATTAATTCTTTGGCTTTCCGGAGCATATAAATCCGGCAATCGATACATGGGTTCATTCCTCGCCCATAACCATGAGGGGGATTCTCCACCAGTTTCATGTAATCCATTCCTTTGGGAATAACTCGGATCAGGATGCCCAATTCTTCCGCAACCCTCTTAGCCTGGTGTTTACATCCTTCCTTTCTCGGCGAACAGTTACAAAAAGGACTGGTAAAGTTGACGGCGATTACCTCAATTCCTTGGTCGAGCATCATTTTAACGGCCAGCATGCTATCCAGACCTCCGGAAAGGAGGGCAATAGCCTTTTTATTCATCATGGCCAGCGGCATTTCCTACTTTTCCCTTACCAAGGCTTCAAACTCATTCAGTTTGGCATTGATAACCTGCGCTGCTCCCACCTTCCCCAAGATAGCCTCCTGGGTCTTCAACCCGTTTCCCGTGATGGAGATCACGATGCTCTCCTCTTTCGGAATGGCCCCTTTTTCAAGCAATTTTTGGGCCACCCCCACCGTTACCCCCCCAGCGGTCTCGGTAAAAATCCCCTCGGTCTCGGCCAGAAGCTTCATGGCCTCGATGATCTCTTCGTCGCTTATGTCCTCTGCCCAGCCTCCACTCTCCCGGATGGTCTTCAGGGCGTAGAACCCATCGGCCGGGTTGCCGATGGCCAGAGATTTGGCGATGGTCTGGGGTTTTACGGGCTTGATTAAATCCGCCCCTTCTTTAAACGCCGTGGTAATGGGTGCGCAGCCTGTAGCCTGGGCGCCGTGAATGCGGCATTCACTCTTTTCAATCAGTCCAACTTTTTGCAGCTCTTGAAAGGCCTTCCAGATTTTGGTAATCAAAGATCCTCCAGCCATGGGAACGACAATGTGCCGGGGCAGACGCCAGCCCAGTTGCTCGGCGGTCTCAAACCCGAATGTTTTAGAACCTTCAGCATAATAGGGGCGAATGTTGATATTTACAAAAGCCCAGCCATATTTGCCCGCAATTTCACTACAAAGACGGTTAACCTCATCATAGGACCCTTTGATCCCGATGAGCTGTGTCCCGTAGATCAGCGTACCCAAGACTTTGCCCTGTTCCAAGTCGGCTGGGATGAAAACATAGCTTCTCAGCCCGTTGGTGGCCGCCAGAGCGGCCACCGAATTGGCCAGGTTTCCAGTGGAGGCACAAGCCACCACCTCAAACCCAAACTCCTTGGCTTTGGAGAGGGCCACGGCCACGACCCGGTCCTTGAAAGAAAGGGTGGGGAAATTCACGGCATCATTTTTGATATAAAGTTCTGCAGCGCCCAAAGCCTTGGCCAGACGATCCGCTTTGATCAAAGGAGTTCCCCCCACCCGCAATCCGACCATCGGCTCCTCATCCAAAGGTAAAAGTTCCCGGTAGCGCCACATGGTAAAAGGTCTTTGCGCGATCACTTCCCGGCTGAGCACTCTCTGGATTCCTTGGTAGTCGTAGTCCACCTCCAGGGGGCCAAAACAGAATTCGCAAACATGCAGCGGCTCTTTGGGATATTCCCGCCCGCATTCCCGGCACTTTAACCCTTTAATAAAACTCATCGCCGGCCTCCTAAAAAGATTTATCTTTTTATACTACTTTGTGGTATTTGCAGTCAAGATAAAAATTTCTCCACCATGCCAAAATGGATCGCCAAGAATTCCATTCTCTAGGGCAGAAGCTTCAAAAGACTCAAAAGCAGATTTCCCCACCTCCTGGCAACCTTTCCCGATGCGGTTCAGAGCTGCGAGCGGGGGTGGGGGAAAGGTCATTTCCGCATCAGAAGTTGATACAACTTTTTTTCTTTTCCGATCGTGGATGCAGGCCCATGACCGGGAAGAACAATCAAGGTTTCATCGAGAGGCAGGAGTTTATTTTCCACAGAGTTTTTCAAATCACCGGGGGAAGATCCTTCCAAATCGGATCTTCCCAGGCATCCGGCCAGGAGTGTATCCCCCGTTAGCACATAACAATCAACCAAAAGGCAGATACTTCCCGGTGTGTGGCCAGGGGTGTGCAGAACCTCCAATTTCAATTCCTCATTCAAAGAAATTAACTCTCCATCTTGGAGAAGTTTGTCAGCCTGGGGTGAGACCTCACCCCGCACTTTTGGATCTCAGCGGTTGAGGTTAGGCACCAAGGTCGGGGCATCGAGGGCGTGGATCAAAAGTGCAGCCCCGGTCTTCCTCTTCAAATAGGCATTGCCCCCCGTATGGTCGGGATGGGAATGGGTATTGATAATCCATCGTACCTGATAACCCTTTTCCATGATCGCTCGATAAATGTCTTCCCGATCTGCGCCAGGGTCCACGACGGCTACCTCTCCAGTCCTCTCATCCCCCATGAGATAACAATTTACCGAGAAAGGTCCGACCGGCATTGTCTTTAAAAACATCTGCCCTCCTCTTTTTTTCTAGCTCCTCCCAGGAATGCGCCGGAAGCCTACATTTTAATAACCTTGCCCGCCTGATGCAAGCTTTGCAGGATCTCATACATGTTCGAGACCTTCCCCGCTACAAGCTTCTTTTTCAACCCGAAATAATCCAGACATGTTCCGCAAGAGAGGATTTCTACACCCTTCCCAGAAAACTCCAGGAGGTCCTCCAAAACTTCCGACCCTTCACAGGCCAGCTTTACCCCGCTGTTGATGAGGATGATCTTTTCAGGTTGCACATCGGACTGCTCAAGGGTCTGAAGAAAAGAGCGCATCAGGATCCTTCCCAATTCCTCTGACCCCCGTCCGAGGGAATCGGAGTCGAGGAAGATCACCACCCCTCCCAAGGCCTCAACCCGTTTTTCTATTAATTTCTCTTCGGCTTGGGAAGATCCTTTTTTCTGGATCGTCAAGGTGAAAACGCCTTTCTCCTCGGTCACGCTCACGCGGTGACCTTGACTTTCCGCGAATCGGCGTACATTCTCCTTTGAACCCGGGTCATCCAGCAGTACGAGAATTTCTTCAGCGTCCGGTTCTTCAAGGGCCTTTTTCGTCTCTAAGACGGGCTGCGGGCATGCCAAGCCTCGACAATCGATCGTCTGCATTTTTACTCCTTTCCTCTTATCTTTTCGTTTTTTACTCTTGCTTTCTTTACAAGAACGGCTTTGATATATCTTGAGCTTATATCGATGCCCAATGCCTTCATTGCAACATTTCCAGGAATGCTTCGACCCTGGTTTTCAACTGGCCGAAGTCTCCCATGCTGTAGTCTGTCTCCAGGCGCATGAAGGGCATGGAGCCGATGGCCTTTTCCACCTTGTATGCCTCCATCATGTACGGCGTACAAAACTGGAGCGCATAATGGATCACTCCGTCGACGTGCAGTTTCTCCGTCAGGGACTTGATGTTTTCCAGACGCTCGTCATTGGGGGTGAAGCAAGCGCAGTCGATTCCCAGGTAGCGGCTGGCCATCTTTTCCAGTGCCTCATCCACGCTGGAAAAGTTTTCATCCAGAAGATCCCGGAAGTTCCGCTCTCCGACACACGACTCCTCTCCCACGACCACGGCGCCGCTGCCTTCAATGATGGAGTGGAGTTTCCAGTTGGGGATGGCCATGGGAGATCCAGATATGAGTACCCGGGGTGACCCATCCGGGGCGACGCCGGTCCGCTTTTTTACCCGATCTTCCAGTTCATCACAAAGCTGGTTGGTCATTTGGGTGAACCGGACAGGATCGTCATAAAACGAGATCTGATTGACCAGCAGAGCGTCGAGACCGGAAATAGGCGCGGGGTCAGCCGCTCTTAGTTTACTCAGACGCTGTAGCGCCCTGCGTCTTTCATTCACCAGTGTTGCGCCTTTCTTCA
>JACRCA010000153.1 GCA_016234425.1 Deltaproteobacteria bacterium
TCCGCGGCGCTAAGAAGGGCCTTTTCCTCATCACCTTTCTTTTGACCTCCACTTCGCAGGACCTGTTTCGCCACAAAAATCTTAAGTTTCTCCGGAGCCTGATCCATCAAAGCCAATAAGGAAGGTTCCAGTTCGGACAGGCGATAGGCCAAGCCCGCGCTCAAGCCCGCGTCCGCTCCTAAGAGTCGGGATATCTCCAAAAAGCTGTCGATCAGCGTCTTCCCATCCTTCTTCGTTTCCTCGGCCTTGGCCATTCCGGCATCCCATTGTACTACCCACGTGCGGCTCCCTCCCGCCCGCCGATCAAGTTCCAGGGCCAAAGCGTTTCTCCCACCCTTTTTCTTGGCCTCGTCCTTGAGCAAGTCGTGGACCCGATGAATAGCCGCCGAAAGAGGTCTTTTGTGATGGGTAATGAGGACCGCAGCTGAGATACTGATCCTTGGCCCACCTCCTAAGTGGACCGCCAGTCTCCCGGCGGCTGGTGTCCAACTTCCTTCCAATGGACAAGGGGCCTTGGAAGGGTCGGAAGGGATGTATACAAAACCCCAACAGTAGGCCTCGGCAATATCTCGGGCGGCCTGAAGGGCCGTGGAGACCGGGAGCACAGCCATCACGTCATCACCTCCGGCATAGATGAGCCTTCCTTGGTGGTGATGAATAATCCGTGGCACCGTATTGAGGGAAAAGTCCCCCAAAGACTCGGATATGGAGGCGTGGACTGCAGGTGAAAGGCCCCTGTTATCATTCAATCTCTCCTTCAAAAAATCCTGGTATCTTGATGGAAAGCCGGGATCGCTAAGCTTTTCTGTAAGCTCAGGGTGAAGGACCGAATTCCAGGTCGCCGCGATGGTCTCCCCGCCGACCAGTCGGCCCATGTGATCCCCGTCCATTAGGAGAATGGCATAATATCGATCCCCGATTGCCATTGGATCTTTGACCTTTTTCATCTCTTTGAAAATCTTCTGGCATTCACGTCGGTCCGCATCTTCGATGTCCAGGATCTCAGGTCCCTTTTCCTCGTCCATTTCGTGGACGTATTGGGCCAGTTTACTGCGCCATCGGGTCCCCAGCGCTTTGTGGAGCTCTCTTCCTGCTACGCGGCTAAGCCAGTCAGTGAGCGCGATCTCTGTTGTAGAAGGGAAACGATTTTCATTTTTTATCAGTTCAGCAAGGGCACCATCTTTCAACCTTCTTCGCAAGACCTGATGAGACAATCGTTTTATTAGTGCAAGGCTACAAAGTCTTTCAGAAGGTTTGAAGTCGCTCTTGGGCCACCATTTATCTTTAAAAGCGCTCCAGAAGGGATCCCGATTCGGTCGAGGGTTTCGATCCTCTCCTTTCATCCAATCCCAACGAAGGGCCTCATAATCCCCCATGATGTTGCATTTGATTCCAGGCTCATCCTCCCGAGAGGTATCAAGTCGGCTTTTTCCAGCAGCTAAGAACCTCTGGACCAGCATATGGCTCACTCCGTATTGAGTTCCTTCTGCAGAGGAGTCCGGGTAGAAACCCCTCACCTTCATGAGAAGATCCAAAGGCTCTTCCCACACAGAGATTGGGAGCAACTGGCCCAAAAGTTTGGGAGTATCCTCGCGAAGGAGGGGTAGGGCTGCCCAGCGAAAATTCCAGAAGTGTTCCATTTGGCGCTGAAATTGTTTTTTCATATAGGAGTCAGTATGCCCCGTACATTCCTCAATCTCCCTTATGACGGCCTCACCGAGTTTCCCCCATTGCTTTTTAATAAAATCTGACACGGTCTCTGCCATCTCCTTTTCTTGCCCCGAGGGAGCGAGGAAGACGAACTTGTTGGGGAAGGACGCTACCCCTTCAGCCAGACCATTTTCCAGCCAAGTCAGGTGGCATTCATTTCGAAGGAGCCAATTTACCAACGGTTGCCCTTGGAGGCTGGGATAGAGGATGTGGTCTGACCCAAGTCGATAGATTATCTGGCGGATTCCTTCGAATACTAGCCACGAGAGTATTAAGGAACTCATCCAATAATCCCGAAGTTTCCGAGCCTGACTAATAAAGGATTGGACCGGTGTAATATTAAATACCATGATTGAGGCCCTGCTCTCGCGCGAGAGATCAAAACACGACCCTAACGCCGAGACTAGACCACAGTGCTGCCAAATGGAGTGGTCTGGAATACGGGGATCGGCAGGGATGCGGTACCAGAGGCTCTTTAATTTTCCTATATTTTCCTGGGCAAGCCGAATCCGGAGAACATGATGGAGATAATGGAACAACGCCGCTGCGTACCCATCTCTGCCATCCCGGAAGGAGGCCAAAAGCCCATTCTCGCCAGAAGTTGTCCCAAGGTCTCGATGAAGAATATCCAAAATTTTCCCATCCTCTACCCGTATATTTGCGGATGATAGAGACAGGCTGAGAGACCCCACCTTACCACAAGGATGCGTTAATACCGGTCGAGAGAGAAAGTCTATGGAGCTTGATGCCTGAGGATCTTCGGCAAAGTCGGGCAAGAGTGAACGATCCATCCCAGAGGCAATCCCGTCGGCAGCTCCACGAAGGTCACTGGAAATCGGTGTTAGGTCGAGTGCCTCCAGCAAGGCTTCACTGCGCCTTTGGTATCCTGGGATGCATAGGGCTTTATCCGGAGGGTCATGGAGATAAAGACTGATTTTACGATTCCAGTAAGATGCATCATTTCGAAACCAGTTCATATGTACCTCCTGAGATCTTCTAAGGAAACGCGTTCCATTAGGATGTCCAACTTGCGATGGACTCTATCCCAAACCTCGATCTGGTTTTCCACAGAAAAGTATTCCTTTTTTCCATCTCGGTTCATTTCATCACTCAAACGAAAGGGCAGATGCAATGCCAGGCCAACAAAGCCAGTAGCCGATTTGCGCACAACGAATCTAAGTGGGGAGGCGTGTCGACCATGGTTTCCCCAATTCTGCGCCTGGAGAGCTTCGTGGTGGGTCAACGGGAACCCAAGGAGATGTCGTTCTGCTGGCTTATCTTTCCCGCCAGGATCAAAAGCTTTCAAAGTCATTTTGGTCGTGGGATCTGGAAAATCGATTACGCGTAAAGAAATATAAGCCTTTGCGATCTCCCTCATGCATTCGGCCCAGCCGGAAGAAATATTTTGGGTTCCCCAAAGAAGGAACCCACGATCATCCATCCCAAAGCAATTCGGATAGTCATGCCTTTGCATCCCTTGTTTCCAAGGAAACGCGGTAATCAACGGCTCCTGATCTGGTATTGATGAGTTGCTCGTCTGAAAGCTTCCCCACCCATTTCGACAGCGTGCCCCAATCGCCCCGAAAGCCCTTACGAAGTCCATGACGCGTACTAAATCTTTTTGAAATGCTTCCGGAAAAGTCACGCAAACGGTAAAGTTTGATTTAGGAGGAAAATAAGAGTGCTTCACTCGTCCTATTGGATTCATCAATCCAATTCCTCCCAAATAAAGAAGGGGATTGACCAAACCATCCATAGGCTTATCAACCTCTGGATGCTTGACCTTTTGTTTCTCCATTTTCTGCCATTCTGAAAATAATCCTTCCTCTTTTTTCAGCGAGCCATAAACTTGAACCGTCACAAGAGACCGCCCAGCCTCTTTGCCACCTTTGCCGAAAAGAAGTGATTCTTTTTCGAAAAGATCCTCGGTGGAAATATCATGACCATAAGCTACTCTCCACCAGTATCTGAGTTGGGCCTTGAATGGTGCGGCTCGTAACTCGGCATCTTGGGATGCATTACCCAGGAACATAGGGGTGACAATTTCGCATTGCAGGTCAATCTTTGTCCTTCGAAAGTGGCGGGCAATTCCGAAGGAATAACCCGTGCTGTTTGCCTCGAAAGTCATATTGTCAAATCCTCCTTTCGGCCAGCACCCTGTGGGTGGCTATCATTAAGAACTCTGAAGAGCATAGCTATTCCCTGTTCTGTGAAAACATAGGGAAGGTAACGTCGGCCCCCTTTTTCTTTTGAGATCTCAAATTTTGATCTCAAAGATTCGAACTCCTCTTGACTAAGCTGAAACATAACGCCAGGAGGAAAGCGATCGATATTTCGCTTAACCGCTTGGATGAGACTCCTGGTTTCCACCTCATATAGATCTGCCAACTCAGCATCAAGCATACCCTTTTGCCCCTAATGAGAAGGATCTTGCTTTCGATGATTTCCCGGAATACTAAATCTTTCCTTCCATCGGGCTCCTTACTTTCCATAACCGGCCTACCCCTCTTTCAGATGAAACCCGATTTTTCTTTTTGAGGTCTTCGTGGGGCCGTGAATTGCCGTATGGTTTCAAGACCGCTCTGAATTGGCCATCTTAATTTTTTGCTAAGGCATCTAACCGCCGTGACCGTTTTCTTTAAACGGACACGAGCTACGGACACGGTTAAAGTCTCGCCTTTCCCTTTCACTTTCGACTTTCTATTCCACCCCCAGGCGGCCCTTCGCAATCCGGAAATATGTCGTTATCCGACCGTTTTCCGTTGACCGTTAAAGAAAGTTCCCTAAAAACGGACACGCATCACGGACACGGACCACGGATCTCCGTCGCAATCCCGTTGTAATCCGGTCTCTCATTTCCACACGGTTTCTGGTTGACCTCTCCGGGTGGGATTGTGCCGTCGCAATCCCGCTGTAATCCGGTCTCTCATTTCCACTCTGGCCCCAAATTCTTTCCCAAAATCATAACCTTATACCCCCATTTTCGAGGACCCCTCTCGGACGCATCAAGTTCACCTCCTTTTTCAGACAAAAAACACCAGCCCCCTTTCTCCTATTTTTAAATTATAAATTAAATTTAATAGGTTATATAATGATAAAACTTTTCGAGCATCCCCCCCTGTTTTTGAGGTCTCGGAGGTCCTCGAATTTGAAAAAATTTTTCTCATGATTTCAATTGGTTCCGACACGGCACAAGCTCACAATATTTCCCTTATTTTTCTTTTTAAAAATTACCATCAAATTCAATATGTTATAAGAATGGGGTCAAAGAATTTATATTGACAAACACCATTAACCTGAGATGCTAAATCATTTCACTCCATTTTTCGGCTTTTTCCATACCCCCCCTGTCTCTCTTTCAGATGGAACCCGATTTTTCTCTTCGAGGTCGCCGGTGGGGCCATGAGTTGTCTTATGGCTTTGAAGATAGCCATAATTTTTTCATCATGGTCTTCAATCCGGTCTTCCAATTCCTTCAACTTGACAGCTAATTCTTTGTGATTGGCCAACAGTTCTCTAAGCCTGACAAATACCCGCATAATGGTAATGTTCA
>JACRCA010000005.1 GCA_016234425.1 Deltaproteobacteria bacterium
CACCCCGGCTGTGATCGGGGGAGCAATTCTGGTGGCGCTGGTTCCCCCTCTGATTTTGGGCTTTCCTTTTACCGTCTGGTTTTACCGATCTTTGGTTCTCCTCGTTATCGCATGTCCTTGTGCTTTGGTGATCTCAACGCCTGTATCGATTGTGTCCGGCCTTTCCGCTGCTGCCCAGCATGGGATCTTGATCAAGGGAGGTGCCTACTTAGAGGAAATCGGTTCTCTGAAGGCCATCGCCTTCGACAAGACAGGAACTATCACCAAAGGAATCCCCCGACTTACTGATGTCATTTCTCTCAATGAGCAGCCAGAAGCGAAAATTCTTGGCCTTGCGGCCGCCATTGAGAACCGGTCGGAACACCCCCTGGGGAGGGCGATCATCGACGAGGCTGCCCGTCGAAAGGTAAGCTACGTAAATAGCACAGATTTCCAATCCCTGCCGGGGAAGGGAGCAAAGGCCAGGTTCGAAGGACAAGTCTTTTACATAGGGAATCATCGTCTCTGCGAGGAGCTTGGGAACTGCTCGCTGGAAATTGATGCCCGGTTGCTCGATTTGGAAAGAGAAGGAAAGACGACCATTATTTTGGCGAGTGAAGATCAAGCTATGGGGATCATTGCCATCGCCGATGAGCTCCGCCAGGAAAGTGCCCCGAGCATCCAGCGTCTCAAGGCCGAGGGAATTGGAAAAATCGTGATGATCACAGGGGATAACAAGGGAACTGCGGGAGCAATCGCCCGCTCCCTGGGGATTGATGAATACCATGCGGAGTTGATGCCTGAAGACAAGGTGGCAATCATTAAAGACCTAAGAGAGAGGTTTGTCAAAGTGGCAATGGTGGGAGATGGGGTCAATGATGCTCCGTCCATGGCTGTTTCCAGTATGGGAATTGCCATGGGAACCATCGGAACGGATACAGCACTGGAGACGGCGGACGTGGCTCTTATGAAAGATGATCTTTCCAAGTTGCCTTTTGCCCTAAAGCTAAGCAAAAGAACGCTGAGAATCATCAAGCAGAACATTGCTTTCTCCCTTCTGCTGAAAGGAGCTTTTATCGCTTTAGCCATCCCTGGATTGGCCACTTTGTGGATGGCCGTCGGTGCAGATATGGGGGCCTCGCTTTTAGTGATCTTTAATGGGTTGCGTCTTCTGGCAATCGGGGAGAAAGGGGAAAAGAATGGATAGAATCAAGATTCAGGGAATGACCTGTCAGCACTGTGTGATGTCCGTGACCAAAGCCCTGGGATCAATTCCAGGAATTAAGAACTTAAGGGTGGACTTGGTGAAAGGAGAGGCCACTTTTGAAAATGCCCAGAATGCTTCCCGGCAGAGCATCCGTAAAGCCATCGAGGAGGCCGGTTATAAAGTCATCGAATAGAATGTTTTTATCTTGATATTTTTAATAAAGTTTTATATAAAGACTCCATATCGACTAGGGGGAAATCATGAGGCTTTCAACGAAGAGTCGGTATGGAGTGCGAGCTATTTTTGATATCGCTTATCATTCCGGAGGCCTGCCCACGCAGATCAAAGAGATCTCCCGCCGTCAGGGGATCACTCCCCGTTACCTGGAGCAGATTTTTCAAAAACTGAAACGGGCGGGAATTGTCAAAAGCATCCGTGGCCCCAAAGGAGGGTACTACCTGGCCCGGAAGGCGGAGAAGATTGTAGTAAGCGACATCATCCGGGCTATGGAAGAATCGATTGAGCCCGTCTTCTGCGCCCGACCACCCAAGGGACGTAAGAAGTGCCGCCGGGAATCCCATTGCGTGGCCCAACTGGTCTGGCGAGAGGCAGGGCAGCGCTTATCCGCATATTTTGACTCTATCTCCATCGAAAGAATGTGCAGCATGGCCAAAGAGCTGGGCATTGAGAAGCAACTGGACCATCGGTTCATGTATTTTATCTAAAATGGTAAAGAAAAAGGGGGGAAGATTTTTTTTCTTGACAAAGATTATCGTGTTCATGTAAATTATCGTTGATCTTATCCAGAGTGGTGGAGGGACTGGCCCGAAGAAGCCACAGCAACCGGTCCGCCGAAGGCGGATGCAGGTGCTAATTCCAGCAAGGCAGAGATACCTTGGAAGATAAGAGGATAGAAAATGCTCACGCCCCTTCTTATCATCCAAGAGGGGGCTTTTTTTATTCCAGCAGAGGGGAGGTGGAGATGATGGACATGGAAAACGACATGGGTGACGGCGATATGGTTATGGGGAAAATCTTCGGGTCAGTAACCAACATCCATCCTCCTCTGCCGGAACCTTTGCGGGAAAAGGGTAGCGAAGGCTTTCCGATAAATTTTTGGGAGAGGAGGGATAGAAAGGAGCAAGGATAGATGAGTCCGCATAAGGTCAATAAGACAATTACCGAGATCAATGAGAAAATCCGCAAGGGCAAAGCCGTCGTAGTCACGGCGGAAGAGATTATCGACATCGTCGAGGAGAAAGGGCCGGTGAAGGCTGCTCTGGAAGTTGATGTGGTCACCACCGGGACCTTCGGGCCGATGTGTTCTTCAGGGGCTTTCATGAATTTCGGTCATACTCAGCCGAGGATCAAAGCGGCGAAGGCATGGTTGAATGATGTCCCTGTTTTTGCTGGCTTGGCGGCCGTGGATATTTATATCGGGGTTACTGAGCCGGCAGAAGATGATCCTTTGAACAAGGTCTTCCCCGGAGAATTCAAATACGGGGGAGGACACGTCATTCAGGACCTGGTAGCTGGCAAAGCGGTAACTCTCCGCGCGGAAGCGTATGGGACGGATTGCTACCCGAGGAAAAAGCTGGAAAAAGAGATCACCCTTAAAACTGTTCAGGAAGTCTTCCTCTTCAACCCTCGCAATGCCTACCAAAACTACAATTGCGCGGTCAACCTGTCCAATAAGACGATCTACACTTATATGGGGGTATTACGACCAGAGGGGGGAAATGCGAACTATTGCAGCGCCGGGCAGCTAAGCCCCTTGCTGAAAGATCCTCTCTATAAGACGATCGGAATAGGAACAAGGATCTTTCTCGGCGGCGGACAGGGGTTCATCGTGTGGAGGGGTACGCAGCATAACCCGCAGGTGAAGCGGGGCGCAAACCAGGTTCCCCGAGTTCCGGGCGGGACGCTATCGGTACTCGGAGACCTCAAACAGATGAGCCCGGAATGGCTGGTGGGAGCGAGTTTTTTGGGCTACGGATGCACATTGATCGTTGGGGTAGGCGTGCCCATCCCTCTTCTCAACGAGGAGATCGCCCAGTATACGGCTGTTAAGGATGAGGACATCTACACGCAGATCGTGGATTACAGCAAAGATTACCCGGAGGGCGGCCCCATCCAGAGCTTGGGTGAAGTAAATTACAAGCAGCTCAAGAGTGGAAAGATTAAATTCAACGGCAAAGAAGTTCCCACGACTCCGCTCTCCAGCTACCCAAAAGCCAAAAAGATCGCAGAGATATTGAAGGAATGGATTCAGAAGGGAGAGTTCCTTTTGGGTGAACCTCAGCAATTGCTTCCTTCGGTCAACCCAGCCAAACAATAGGAGGTAGGGTGTAGGGAGTAGGGTGTAAGGGGAAGAATAAAATGCATGCCTTTCGACACCCTACACCCGACACCCAGCACCCTTTTCCTTTAGACATGTAGTTCGATGATATCCCCATCCTGGAGGA
>JACRCA010000155.1 GCA_016234425.1 Deltaproteobacteria bacterium
CTCAGGATTCGCCCCAGGCTTTCCCGCGTGCGCTTTCGGGTCATTTCCACCAGACCCAACTCTGAAATCTTCAGGATGTTCGTTTTGCTCTTATCCTTTTTCAGAGCCTCCATAAGGGCCTGGAAGACCTTCTCCCGGCTAGACACTTTCTCCATGTCGATGAAGTCAATGATGATGATCCCGCCGATGTTGCGCAGACGGAGCTGATAAGCGATCTCTTTGACCGCCTCCAGGTTTGTTTTCAAAATGGTGTCTTCTAAGTTCCGCTTTCCCACAAAGCGGCCCGTATTCACGTCAATGACCGTCAGAGCCTCGGTCATATCGATGACGATGTAACCGCCAGATTTGAGCCAGACCCTCCGGCCCAGGGCTCGGCTGATCTCCATTTCGATGCCGTAATAATCTAAAAGGGGCTCTTCCTTCTCGTAGAGTTCAACGGAAGATTTCAGCTGGGGTATAAAGGTCTCGCAGAAATCCAGAATCTTGCGGTACTCCTCCGGCGAGTCGATGACCACCCGCTCCACCTCCTGGGTGAAGAGGTCTCGAATGGCCCGCAGGGTGATGTCCAGGTCTTTATGCACCAGGCTGGGCACAGGACTGGCGGCCTTGCGTTTTTGGACGTTGTTCCACATCTTCAGGAGAAAGTCCAGATCCTGATACAGGTCAGCCTCGCCTTTCCCTTCGGAAGCCGTGCGCACGATGAGCCCGCAGTCGGCGGGTTTGATGCGCTGGATGATTTCCCGCAGCCGCCGACGCTCAGCTTCGTTCTCGATCCGCCGGGAAACACCGATGTTGTCCACCATGGGCATGAGGACTAAATGGCGGCCAGGAAGAGAAATGTGGGAAGTGATCCGCGCCCCTTTGGAGCCCAGGGGTTCCTTGGAAACCTGCACAAGAATCTCCTGCCCTTCGTGCAGGAGGTCTTCGATCTGGAAGGGAGTACTCAGGTCCGGAACCTCCTCTTCCTCGTTGACGTATAGCCCATTTCCATCCTCTTCCCGGGCACGCATCAGGAGTTCCAGATCATCAAATTCTTGATGGACGTCGGTGACATACAAGAAGGCGGCTTTATCTAAGCCGATGTCCACGAAAGCAGCCTGCATACCCGGCAAGACCCGGACTACCCGGCCCTTGTAAATGTTCCCGGAGATTCCCTGCTCGGATCTGCGCTCCAAATAAAGTTCGACAAGGACCCCGCTTTCCAGCAGGGCCACCCGGGTTTCCCCAGAGCTGATGTTGATCAAAATTTCATTGGACATGGAATTGGTTCCTTAAACTCCACTTGTAACTTCTCCACCCTGATCGAGGGCCGCTCTCCCTCAGCCCATCCGAATATGAAATCGAGGGCTTCCTCTGGTCTCAAAAGCCCTCCCTCCCTGTAACGAATAACAATTTTCAGCCCGCGTTCATCCTCGAAACAGAGGGATTCAACCGCCTCCTTCAGGTCCAGAAATTTATTTTTCTTTGGCCAAAAAACTGGGACCCTTTCCTCTTTCAGGAACCGGTCCCCTATTTCTTTCGGCGGCCTTTCTGAATCCGCAAAACGGACTACGTATAGAATTTTTTTTATGTTATCAGAAATGGAGGGAAATTTCAAGGGAATTTCATGGGTTTTCAGTATTTTGATTCCTATTGGGAGAGCGGAATTTAAGCGGGAATCTGCTTCCTCAGGAGGAAGATCACCCTGGATGGAATAATCCAAGAATTCAGCCCAGCTTTCGTACCCGACGGGAATCGGGGGGCTGAAGGATACCCTGGGTAAAGGATGGAATCCTTTGGAAAAAACCAGAGGGATCTGGGCCCGGCGGAAGGCCCGGAGCATTGCCTGGGACAGCTCCAGATGGCTGAGGAATCTGGCCGGGCCAAATTTGGCAAACTGCGAGCGCAAGCGGCGAAGGGAGAATACAGCCGACCTTGATTTTGGTGCCGGAGGAGATATCCGGGGGAGCATTTCTGGCTCGCTCGCTCTCAGATTACTCAACATGTCGGCTCCATAGCAGACCCCGCAGCCGCTGCAAGAAGCATTGCTGCAATCGACCGTTGGGAGCGGCTGAAAGGCTTTATGGTGCTCTTCCTTCAGAAAGGGTTTACTCACCCGTGAATCCAGGTGGTCCCAGGGTAGGATTTCATCAAGCCCCCTCTGGCGGAAGGTATAAAAGGCAGGGTCCAGACCAACCTGGGTGAAGGCCTTCTCCCACAGGTCATAGCGGAAGTGCTCCCCCCAGCCATCCAGCCGGCATCCTAACTTGTAAGCGACCTCCAGCACCTGGCTAAGCCTCCGGTCTCCCCGCGCGAAGACCCCCTCCAAAAAGCTCAGCTGGGTATCGGCCCATTTGAAACGCAGCCCTTGTCGTACGATTTTTTGGCGCAAGAAAATCTGCTTCCTACGGGCTTCCTCGATGGAACACTGCGGTTCCCATTGAAACGGCGTATGGGCCTTGGGGATGAAGGTGGAGACGCTCACGTTGATCTGGGCAGAACCTTTAGCGCGACGTGCTTCAACTAAAGCTTTTTGGCAGAGGTGCGCTATTCCCTGGAGATCTTCCTCTTTCTCGGTAGGGAGGCCGATCATAAAATAAAGCTTGACCAGGAGCCAGTTAGCGGAAAAGACTCTACGGATGGTGGAAAGAAAGTCTGCTTCTGTATTTCCCTTGTTGATCACCTGGCGCAGGCGTTCCGTTCCAGCTTCAGGGGCCAGAGTAAAGCCCGTCTTGCGCACCTGTTGGATTTTCTGGATGATCGACGGGCTGAGGGTTTCCCCGCGCAGGGAGGGAAGAGAAACGGCCACTTTTTCGGCGTGGTATCGATCGATGATCGCCGACAGCAGAGGTTCGATACAAGAATAATCCCCCGTGCTTAAGGATAGGAGAGAGACTTCATCATAACCCGTGCTTCTCAGCCCTTCTTCAATCAGTCGCAAAATTTTCTGGGGCGAACGCTCCCTGAGGGGGCGGTAAATCATGCCGGCCTGACAGAACCGGCACCCCCGGGTACACCCCCGGGCGACTTCGATGTTCAGCCGGTCATGGATGACCTCCATGAATGGTAAAATGGGGTGAGGGGGAAAATTCCCCTTGTTCAGGTCTGGAAGGATGCGGCGAAGGACAGAAGGATAGCCCTCTTTAAGGGGGATAATTTTTTTAATACGCCCTTCGCGTTCGTACTCCACCCGGAAAAAAGAGGGGATGTAGACTCCTTCGAGCCGGGAGAGCCTCTTAAGGAGCATTTTTTTTGGCTCCCGGTCTGCCCGGGAGGCCATGATCTCCTGGCAAATCTCTAGAATGACTTCCTCTCCATCTCCTAAGACGAAGGCATCAAAGAAGTCAGCCAGCGGCTCCGGGTTCATGGCGCAGGGACCGCCGCCGATGATCAGGGGGTCTTTCTCTCCTCGATCCGCAGCCCGGAGAGGAATCCTGGAAAGGTGCAAGATGTTCAGGACGCCCGTATAATTGAGCTCAACCTGCAGAGAGAAGCCGATGACGTCGAACTCTCTCAGGGGCAGAGAAGATTCCAGGGAGGTCAAGGGAAGGTCTCGATCGCCAAGAAACTTTTCCATATCCGGCCAAGGGGCGAAAGCCCGTTCACAGGCAATTTCCGCGTTTTGGTTGAGGATGTAGTAAAGGATCTGAAAGCCGAGGTGGGACATCCCTACTTCATACACGTCCGGAAAGGCGAGGGCGAATTTCAGGCGGACGCGGCTTAGGTCTTTGACCAGAGAGTTCAGCTCTCCGCCCAGGTAGCGCGAGGGTTTGGCAACGCGCAGCAGGTCATCTCTGCTCATGAAAAAATATTAACATTCCCCTTACCAGGTGGCAAACGATTTATCTTATGCTAAAATCCTTCACCGCAGAGCATC
>JACRCA010000158.1 GCA_016234425.1 Deltaproteobacteria bacterium
CTGATAGCCTGTAAGATGGCCTGCAACATAATCCTGCTTTTGTTCAAATCCCCTTCCATCCGAGACAGATCTTTCCGGCTCTTTTCGAGCTGGGTTTCCAGCGTTCCGATGTAATCCATTTTCGTCTGCGAGGTGGCCTCCATTTTCTATCCCTCCCTTCTCCTGGGGCTATAACAGGAACCCCAGGATTTCAAAGCATTAACCTCCTCTGCTTGAACACTTCCAGGCTTTCGCAAAGGGAACAGAAGGAGGACGATGGGTCCCGCGGCACAGCCATGGATGGGGGAGCGGGGAAAAATTGAGCTTTTCTGTGGAGCAAAGGAATTGCCTCCTTCACCGGCGATTGATCGGCCAAGCGCAAAATCTCCTCCAGAATTTCTTCAGGAGAGCGATAGGGCCAAGGGTGTCCGAGCTTCTCGGCCAATCGACAGAGCACCTGCCAGTTTTCCATACCGTTCGGGGGAGGGAAAATTCTGGAAAATTTTTGCAAACGCCCTTCGAAGTTCGTATAACTTCCCGAGGTCTCTAACGCCGTGGAAGCCGGAAGAAAAACGTCCCCAGCCAAGGCTGTCTCAGTGAGAAAAACATCCTGCACGATCAGCAACTGGCCAGAGTCGAAGTATCTCTTCAGCTGGAAATCTTTTAGCGGGTTTTCTCCAAAGATCAAGCAGGCCCTGATCTTCCCATCTTGCATGCGCTCCCTTAAACCGCCATCGCTCCCCACCCCTGCATCCATGAGGCCCTGGGAGTTACAATGGTCTCTGAGCAGAAGGAGGCCGTTGGCGATCCGGCCGACCTTCCCCGTAAGCAAAAGGAGGTTAGCCAGGGCATGGAGATCATTCTCAGATTTGTCTGCAGGGTAGTCAATGTTGTAAACCGCTAAAACATTCGTCTTCGGGTGGGAGAGCATTTCAGCGCCGCGGTGGATTTTTTCAAGGCTCACCCCGGTGGCATGGCTAACCTCATCGAGGGAGGTTTCTTCTAGCATATCCTTAAGCTGGGAAAAACCAACTGTATGCCTATCGATAAAGGCTTCGTTCTGCCTCCCCATTCGCAGAATCGCTTTCATGATCCCGTTGAGTAAAACGGTAGCGCTGCCTTTCCGGGCATCCAGCCAGAGGTGGGCCTGACGGGCCATCTCCGTCCCCCGCGAATGAATCACGACCAAGGAAACTCCCCTTTTGACAGCCCGGCGGATAGCAAAGCCCAGGACGGGATGTTCCTCCAAAGGATCGGAATTGACCACGAAGATGACATCGGCTTGGGAGAGCTCGGCCATGGCGTTGGTGGAAGCGATCACTCCGAAACTTTCGTCGAGAGCGTGCAGGGCATCCGAGCGCAGGCAATGGGAGAAGCTGTCGATATGAGAGGTCCCCAACACCTCCCGCCCGAGCCTCTGGATGAGATAGAGCTCTTCATTCGATAAATGCGGGGAAGCCAGAAGGGCGATGGAATGTGGACCGTAATTCTTTTTGATGTCCATCAGCGCTTCGGCTACGAAATTAAGGGCCTCCTCCCAGGAGACCTCCGAGAAAGCTTTCCCCCGCTTGATCTTGGGTTTAATATCGCGGTGGGAATGGAATTGGGAAAAAGCGCCGAACTTCCCTTTGAAACACAGGGTACCGTCGTTCGGTCCTCCGGCAGCACTATCCACGAAAAACAAATCTTCGTTGAGGTATTTGATTTTCAGGTGGCAGCCCACGGAGCAATAATGGCAGAGAGAGAGTTT
Source organism: Deltaproteobacteria bacterium (assembly GCA_016234425.1). Lineage (GTDB taxonomy): Bacteria > Desulfobacterota > SM23-61 > SM23-61 > SM23-61 > JACRCA01. The sequence continues at coordinate 1,730 of JACRCA010000158.1, forward strand.
TTCTTCCATTGGCCAGGGTCCCCTCCTGGGATAGGGTATTTTTTCGCTGAGGGCACCCGTCGGGCAGGCGGAAAGACAATTCCCGCAGGCGATGCAATTGGTGGCCAGGAGAGGTTTCTCCATGGAGGGTCTGACGATGGTCTGGAATCCCCGGTACACGAACCCCAAAGCCGCGACGTCTAAAATTTCCTCACAGGTCCTGACGCATCGGCCACAACGAATGCACTTGTTGGGATCATACCGGATAAAAGGGTGGCGGTCATCGACTTTAAATTTATTTACCGCTCCTAGGTAGGGAAGATGGGTGATCCGATATTCCATGGCGTATTTTCTCAGGAGGCAATCGTAAATCGAATCGCATCCGCACTCCAGGCAGCGAGAGGATTCGACCCTGACTTGATCTTCTCGGAACCCCTTCTCCACTTCCTGAAAATTGTGTCGGCGCTCGCCTACCGGAAGGACGGCCACGGTCTCCCGAGGTTTTTTGGAAAATGATTCAAACTCGGCTTCGGGGAGCTCACCAAAAGAGTCCTTCTTGCTGTAAAATTCATTGGTGCTGACAGAGGCGGGTTTAAGACTCTGGCTTAAATAGCGATGGATGGACATGGCCGCCCTTCTGCCCTGGGCGATGGCTTCGACAGCCGAGGCTGGGCCCAAAACCACAACCCCCCCTGCGAACACACCAGGGTGCGATGTCTCCATCGTAGCGGAGTTCATAGCAATCGATCCCCTCCTCGTGACCTCGATCTGGATCCTTCCTTCCTTTTTATCTTCAAGGCCAGTCTGGTCAATATCCTGGCCGATGGCCGAGATCACCTGGTTACACGAGAGGATATACTCCGACCCCTTGATGGGGACCGGCTTTTTTCGACCGCTTTCATCCGCTTCGCCCAAGGCCATCCGAATGCACTCCAGAGCCGTGGGGCGATCATTTATAATTATAACTTTCCTGGGAGCGGAAAGAAAGATGAAATTCACTCCCTCTTCTTCAGTAGCCTTCACCTCCGCGGAATGGGCGGGCATCTCGGCTAAGGTCCTGCGGTAGAGAAGGGTGACTTCGTCGGCCCCTAACCGTAGAGCAGTTCGGGCGGCATCGATCGCCGTGTTCCCTCCCCCCACCACCACGACCCTGCCCTTGAGAGAAGGTCCACCCGTTAATTGCACACTCCGCAGAAAGTCAATCCCGGGAAGAACCCCGGGACTTCCCTCCCCCTCGATCCCCATTGGCGTGGCTTTATGGGCTCCCATTGCCAAGAAGATCGCTTGGTAACCATTCTGAAAGAGGTCGGGCAAAGTGAAATCCGAGCCCAACCTGAGATTCGTTCGGGCCTCAATCCCCAGGTGAAGAATCCAGTCGATCTCCTGATCCAGAATGTTCTTGGGCAGGCGATACTCGGGAATACCATACCTCAACATCCCTCCCAGCTTGGGAAGGGCTTCGAAGATGGTCACAGAATACCCTTCCCGCCGCAAAAAATAGGCGCAGGTGAGTCCCGAGGGTCCTCCCCCAACGACAGCCACTCGCTTTCCGTTCAGGGCCTTCAGCTCAGGAATGTATGGACGGGCCAGATCCCAATCGGCCACGTAGCGCTTCAGGTCGTTAATGCCTACGGCCTCATCCACCTTCCCCCTGCGGCAGCCCACTTCGCATTTTCGGACGCAAACCCGGCCGCAAATCAAAGGAAGGGGGTTGGTTTCTTTGATCAGCCGGATCGCCTCCTGGTATTGGCCCAGATGGATTAGGGACACATACCCTTGAACATCCACCCCCGCCGGGCAATTCAGCCGGCAGGGGCCCAGGCAATCAGCATAATGATCGGAGAGGATCAATTCTAAGCAGGCTTTTCGGGCTTGGCGGATTTTTTCGCTCTTGGTCTGGACCACCATTCCAGCTTCCACGCGGGTGCTACAGGAAGGGACCAGGGTTCTCCGTCCCTCCACTTCCACCACACAAAGAAAGCAAGCCCCATAAGGCGGAAGCTTGGGGTCGTAACAAAGGGTGGGAATTTCATCCAGGCCCTGCTCCTGGACCACCTCTAAAATGGTCTGTTGGGGTTTGGCATAGACTTCCTGGCCGTTGATTGTTAATGTAATTTTCTCCATCTTTGAATTCCCCTTAATCCTTGGAAATCGCTCCAAAAGAACAGGAGGCAAAACATCTACCACATTTCACGCACTGATCGGGTTGGATGAAATGAGGTTCTTTCCTCTCCCCATAGATTGCCTGGACGGGGCAAGATTTGGCACACCGTCCGCAGCCAGTGCAACTTTCAGGTAGAATGCTATAAGTCAGGAGAAGGCTGCAGACATGGGCCGGGCATTTGCGATCGAAGATATGGGCCTCATATTCCTTCCGGAAATACCGCACCGTAGTCAGGACCGGATTGGGGGCCGTCTGCCCCAGCCCACAGAGAGAAGTCTCCTTTACCTTCTGGGCTAAGTCGCTCAGGAGATCCAGATCGCTTTCCTTTCCCTCCCCCTCTGTTATCCGTTCTAAGGTTTCCAGCATGCGCTTCGTTCCCAGGCGACAAAAGACGCACTTCCCGCAAGACTCATTCTGCGTAAAATTTAGGAAAAATTTGGCCACATCCACCATGCAAGTAGATTCATCCATGACCACCATGCCCCCAGAGCCCATGATGGCACCGGTTTTGGTTACCTGGGCGTAATCGATCTGGGTTTGACCCATCTCTGCTGGAATGCATCCGCCCGAGGGACCTCCCATCTGCACCCCTTTGAACTGTTTGCCATCTCTCATCCCCCCGCAAATATCGTAGATGATTTCGTTGATGGTGATGCCCATGGGAACTTCAACCAGACCCCCTCTCTTTACTTTTCCCGTGAGGGCGAAAACCTTTGTCCCCTTGCTGTCATCGGTTCCCAGGGAGGCATAAGCTTCCGGCCCATTAAGAATGATCCAGGGAATGTTAGCGAAGGTCTCCACGTTGTTAATATTGGTCGGCTTGCCCCAAAGACCGCTGACCGCAGGGAAAGGGGGCCTCAATCGGGGGTGACCCCGGCGGCCCTCGATGGAGGCGATGAGGGCTGTCTCTTCCCCGCATACGAAAGCACCGGCTCCCTCTTTGATCTTGATCCGAAAGCTGAAATCCGTCTGGAAAATATTTTCTCCCAGGAAGCCCCTTTCTTCAGCTTGGGCGATGGCCTGACGCAACCGCTGGATGGCTTTGGGATACTCGGCGCGCACGTATATATACCCTTCCTTAGCTCCGATGGCATAACCGCAAATGATCATACCCTCGATGACGGAATGCGGGTCCCCTTCCAGGACGCTCCGATCCATGAAAGCTCCGGGGTCTCCCTCGTCAGCGTTGCAGATCACGTATTTCTTCTCACCCGCTGATTTTCTGGCGAAGCCCCATTTTATTCCCGTGGGAAATCCAGCGCCCCCCCTGCCCCTGAGTTGTGATCGCGTGACCTCCTCGATCACCCTTTCAGGGGAATATTCCAGCAACACTTTTCGCAGCGCCTGGTAACCACCGGCCCGGATGGATTCGTCGATGGAATTGGGGTCAATATGGCCGCAATTTCGCAAGACGATGCGCTTCTGTTTGGCAAAAAAGGAATCGTCCTCTGTGGGGTGGGGGCCACGAACGACCCACTGAAGGAGGGGCCTGTTCTGAAGGAGGTGATTCTCGACGATTTCTCCCACCCTCTCCGGGGTGACTTCCCCGTAAAGATAGTTTTGCCCATCCCCATCCCGCACCTCCACCAGAACTTCGCGATAACACATGCCGATGCACCCGGTTTCTTTCAGGGTCACAGGCAAATTTTTTCCCCGGATGACTTCATCAAATTTTTCATAAACTTTTTGCGCCCCAGCGGAAAGGCCGCAGGTGGCCATCCCGACGATTACCTGTTTCATCAGACCCCTCTCGAGAGTGAAGGATTACGCAGAAAATACCCAAAAATATCTCCCCTCCCCATGCGGGAGGGAAATAAATTGAATTTTCCTGATCCATGGTTGACGAACCTGTCATGGTCAGTTTGTTTCTCATTTATGCGGCTATCCGGCCGCTTGGTAGGATTTCAGAATTTTTCTGATCTTCTTGGGGTCGAGTCGGCCATGGGTATCATCATTGATCATCATCACCGGCGATAAGCTGCAACAGCCGAGGCAGGCGACCGATTGAACGGTAAAAAGGCCATCCTCTGTGGTTTGTCCCACCCCAATGCCCAGTTCGTCCTCAATCACCTGCCCCATCAATTTGGAGCCGTTCACATGGCAGGCAGTCCCGTTGCAGATCCGTAGGAGATACTTTCCCAAGGGTTTCAGCCGGAATTGAGTGTAGAAAGTGATCACTCCATAGATCTGCGCCGGAGGAATCCCCACGATATTGCTAATGTAATGGATCGCCGCCTCGGGGATGTAAGAATAATCGCGCTGGGCGGCCTGAAGAAGGGGAATCAAAGACCCGGGTTCCCCATCATACTTCCACAGGTCCAGATTGAAAGCCGGGAGGCGAATTTTATCTCCGGCCCTCCCCCAGGGTTCAGAAGCTTTCATCTTCCACCCCTTACATCTCCAAGAGGTTCATAATCATCAGTTCCTTGGCTTTCAATACCCCCTCGACATTTCGGGAAATGTGGGTAACCCGTTTCTTGATGAGATCGAAAGTGGGGGCCTGGACCAGCAGAACGAAGCCATAGCGTCCATGAGCGACATCGCAATGGACCACGTCTTCCATGAAGTAGAGTTGCTTGTAAATGGATTCAAAAAACTCCTCCTCAATCTCCAGAAGCAGGTAAGAAGAGAGGACATTCGGTCTTTTCTCTCCTCTCCTCCAGCCTTCTTCTTGCAAAGAATCCTCCACCATTTCAATGACGTTTTTGGCCTCTTCGCAGAGCAGGGGTTCGACCACGTCCAGGAGCTCCACGGTAATGATTCCTTCGATGTTCATCAGGGAATTTTGGACAAAGTCATGGAGATCTTTGCGGCTGTTTGACTGCAGGAGAAGAACCAATTGCCAATCCCCCACAACCGCATCGCAATAAAGCACCTTATCCATGAAATAAGCTTTCCGGTACACATCTTCAAAGAGGCGTCGATCATCCATGGTTACGAAAGCATAGGAGGATACTGACCTCTGTTCTTTCTGGGTATCCAGGGCCAATGCCTTGTCTGACGGGGCTTCTCTGGAAGGCCTTCTGGCCTTTTCCATCATGGCCACCAGATCATCCACCGTGAAGGGCTTGGGCAGGAAACCATCCCCTTTCTCTTTTCTGACGATCTCTTCGGTGAGTTCGTCACCGTATCCAGAGATGACGAAGACCGGAAGGTCTGGGTACAATGACTTAATCACTTTGAGAAGTTTCAGACCATCGATATCTGGAAGGCGAATATCCGTAACCACGCAGGCGATGGGCATACGCCGTTTCATGAACATTTCGATCTTGCTCAGGCCTGAAAATCCATCCTGGCAGGGTGCCGTTTCATACCCCCTCTGGAGCAGGCCGAGAGATAAAGTTCTTCGCAAAGCCCGCTCGTCATCAATCAATAAAACTTTCGAAGCTTCCATACCTTTTACCTCCTTTTCATTTTTTCCTCATTCCGCGCTGAAGATCTTAACATCAAAAATGGTGCCAATCTTTTTGAATAAAAATAACAATGAAAAATCAATTAGTTATAAATGTTCTCCCAGAATGATTGATCCAAGTCGCTGCTAAATGAATTATCAGAAATAAAAATTATTTTATTATTTCCGATAGTTAGAAATTGTTAATTTTTTTAGTAGATAAAAAATTTAACACCTTAAGACTAAAGTTCAGATAGCCGGCGGCCACTTACCCCGAGATTGGGCTAAGGGAAGATTTTGTAAAATTCCTCAGATTTGTCCGGATGATTCGAAGGCTGAAGGCTAAGGCCTGAAAAAACGATTGGGGTCTTCTGAAGAACGTCTGTAGCTCCAGAGGAAATAAGCCGCCAGCAACAACAAAATCAAGGGGAGGCCGAAACCCAGAAAAAATAAGATGTATCCAGCCTTCTCCAAAAGAGCGAAGATGATTCCGGCGATGATCACGATGCCCAAAGCCAAGGCGGAAAAGCCCACGATGCGAGAGAGGTTCATCATCCAAAGGGGCGGTGGATCGGTTCGCTTACTGGCCAAGGTCCCTTCCATCTGCATCTGCTGATATTCCAGGGGATGCTCATAGAGAAGGTCATCTTCCGATATCCTTCCCGTGATGATTACATGGTCCAAGGGAAATTTGGTCGGCCGCAGGTGGGTATTGAAGAAATGGATGGAGAAGATGAATCCCGCCGCCAAAAGCGCTTCATCGCTATGAGCGATGATGGCCACGTTAAAGATCCAGCCCGGGAAATACTGGGCGAAGAAGGTCGGGAACCAGAGGAACAGTCCCGATGTCCCGATCATGCTTACCCCCCAGAAGACCGCCCAATAATCGAACTTTTCCCAGTAGGTGAATCGACCAAACTGGGGCCGGGGACCCATTCCCAAGAACCAGCGAAAATGACGGAAAAAGTTTTTGAAGTCCTCCAGCTGGGGGACCAGGGAAGTCGGCCCCCAGAAGAGCCCTTTTTGCTTTTTTCTGAAATGAAAGTAAGCCACATAACACAAATGTAAGCCAAAGTAGAAAAAGGTAAAGAGAGCACAGACCTTATGGATGAAAGCCGCGGTCTGA
>JACRCA010000163.1 GCA_016234425.1 Deltaproteobacteria bacterium
GCAAAGTAGATGTCGTTACAGAATCTTCCCTAAGTCCATACATACGTGAAGATGTGTTAAAGGAGGCAATAAGTCTTTGAGAAGAGATTTAGTTTATCTACGGCATATCCAAGAAGCCATTAGTAAGATTGAGTCTTACGTCTCGGTCGGAAGGGATGTCTTTATGACCACAAGCCACTGGCAGGATGCTGTTGGGCGGCAGCTTCCCTCCAAGCACGCTGATATCCCATGGCGGCGCATAGCAGGGATGCGAGATATTTTAACCCATGATTACATGGGAGGATTTATCAGCAGTGTGGGAAGTCACCCAGGACGACCTGCCCCAGCTTAAGCAAAAAATTGAGGCCATTTTGAAAAAATTGGGTGAAAAATTTTAACTAAGTCCTCCCGTCCTGAACAAAGTTATGCGGTTTTAATTTTCCAGGTTTTTTGGAGACATTAATGGAGAAAGAAGGAAAGGCGATTATTCCAATTGAAAATGTTCAGCGCCGAATAATTGGTATTCGTGATCAAAACGTCATGCTCGATCGGGATCTAGCCGAGTTATACGGAGTTGGAACGAAGCAATTGAAAAGGGCAGTCAGAAGGAATATTAGAAGGTTCCCGCCCGATTTTATGTTTGAGTTGACAAGAGAGGAGCACGATGCTTTAAGGTGCCAATTTGGCACCTTAAAAAGAGGGGAACATTCGAAATACCTTCCAATGGCCTTCACCGAACAGGGGGTGGCTATGTTGTCATCGGTGCTCAATAGCCAACGAGCCATAGAGGTCAATATTCTAATTATGCGTGCTTTTGTCCGTCTCCGTCAAATGGCTTCCTCTCACAAGGATTTACTAAAGAAAATTGAAGAAATGGAAAAGAAATATGATCGTCAATTCCAGGTGGTTTTTGAGGCCATAAAGCAATTGATGGCCTCAAAGGAAAAAACGCCCAGGCAAATTGGGTTTCAATTAAAGGAGAAGCGAGCTTCTTATTCTTCAAGGCGATGAATTTAGGTTTGGACCATGGAAGATAAGCCTTTTGTCAAGAATAAAGATGCGACCCCCATTACTCACATAGAACCTGTCAATTACGATTGAGAAATGGGGAAAAGACCTTCTTGAATATCAAACCTCAAATAGATTCAACCTTTCCCCTTTTCCCAATTCGTCTTTCCACTTGAGCAATTCCATTTTTTGTTTTGGTTGCTTCAATACTTCTATATACGCAAATTCTTTTTCTTCCCTTAGCAGTCTCTCCTCCTCGCTAGATATTATAGTCCACGTCCCGGAATTTATATACTCTCCAGTCCTCTCCTTATCACTAGGAAGCCCTCTTAGATCGGGATCATGGGTGTGCCCGAAGACGATGAATTTCACCCCAAGAATATCTTGGATTTCCCTTGCCTTGGAGAGATAGGGGCTCGATTTCTCAGATGATAAAAATCTCCAAATAACCTTAAGAAAGGAATCGTTGGATATGGAAGAGGCAACCCAGAGCTTTCTTATGGAATGCAGCTTATCTTCTGATAAACCAAATTTTTGAGCCTCAAGCTTTAGGAGGTTGTTCTGCTTTTGGTTTGGCTCCTCTTTTTCTTGCTGGCTTAGAGGTTTCCTCTTTTTTAAGGCCTCAAAAAGAAGTTTTATAAAATTCCCCAAGACGCCCTTGAATATCAAGCCCAAAGGTCGATGCCTGAGCGCCCAGCAGATGTACTTTGTCATCGGCTTGATATTATCAGCAAATGGGTCAAGCCTTTCTATTCTGTTGAAAAAATACCTGACGAAAAAGGAACCTGAAGGCAAGTCTATCGTTGTCTGGCCATCAAAGATTCGGAAGGGACAGAGAAAGAAGTCAAAGGAGTTCAGGGGATCATATTGATGCCCGTGCTCCACAAAGATGAGGTTGTCTTCGTAATAAAACCAAGGAAGGAATCGCAGGTTTACTCCAAGATTCTTGCCTTCTGGCGGGTCTGTTAAGTATTTGGGAAGCTCTTTCTTGAAAGTCTCTTGGACCAACTCATAAACAAACTCTATGTCGTGATTTCCAAGAATTATTATGACTCTATTTCCCTTATTTAAAAAATTGGCTAACCCCTGGAAAAATCTCCAGTGACCATCCATTATCCTTTTCAATTTCCATGCTGTCTTCGGCGCCTCCGTGCCGAGTCCAAATTTCTTCTCTCTATCCGATATATCGAAATCCGCTTCTCCAGGCCCCGGGAGGGAGGTGACCTGAAGGAAATCTATCATGTCCCCCGCAATTATCAGATTCCATTTTTTCTGATATCTTAGACTTTCCTTATCTAAATATTCCAAGAATCTGCAGAAACTTTCATCAAAGAAGAAATCTTCATTCCGGGAATAACGCTTGGTCTCCCTGCTTCTTCCTTCGCTCAAGTGAAGGTCACTAATAATAATCAGGTTATATTCATTCACCCCACTATTCCACTCCGCTACCTTCCTTCCAGGCTTCTACAGCACCTCTTCGGAAAGGCAAAGACACTCAAGGCTCCACAGGAAAAAAGAACCCCCCGGAGCCTTCAGTTGGGCACTTTCTGGAAACCTGCATTCATGATTCTCTCCAGAAGGTAAAGGTTAAGTTGTCAAGTTGACAAGATCCGGGTGGAAACTGTAAATGTAATTTTAGCTGGATCAGATTTTTGGTCAAGAGGTATTTGGAAAAGTTTGAAGCGCCGGAAAATCATTAATTTCATTCTTTCTAATCGCGGGCCATTTGGGATACACGGCCAGAAAATTTAGGGTGGATTTTCTATTCAGGGAAGGTCCGCATCAGGAGCTATAGAGATCGGTGAAAAGGGATTGTTTTTCCATCTGAGTGATTATACTATATTCTCACCTACAATTCGGTTGCCGGTCGATGATTGGTCGCTGAAAATCCCAGCGATCCTGAGTTGAAGTTCAGAAGAGGTGATGGGAAAAAAGCAGGAAACTAATTGATTTTTTTAAATAAATTAAGATTCCCTCTGTGTTCTCTGGTACGCCAGGACAAGCCTGGTTGATCTATCTGACTGAAAGGTGTCAGACGTGTTAATTGCTCATTCAGCACGTAGCTGCGGCCTCCCGTGCAGGGCAACCAAACGCGGGAGGTAGGCCGGTTCCTCAAGGATAGCCTGAGGGGCGAAGGGGAGAGAACCTTCCCGGACAGCAAAGGCGTGAGCCCTAACAAGAGTGAACCCGATTCGGCCTCGTTACACTGGAATGGCGGCGGCCAACCTACCGGAGGTGGTGAAGCCTGCCACCGGCAGGGAAGAAATGAGCGGAAGCACCTGCCGGGCCGTCCGGGGTGATTGGGGAGGGCGCGCGCCGAAAGATCAGGCAGGTACCCTGGGAGGCCCGGCACCGTGCGTCCCTCCGAGGAGGAAGGGCACAACCTCGGTGGGGAATCCATAACCCGCAGGAGGGCGGTGGCCGGGAGTCGGAGCGGCCCATAGTAGCGAGGAAGCGGGGTAATGCCCGGGGAGTGAAGGGGCCGCACTTCAGTCATGTTTCGATCAAGGGAGGGAAGAGCCGCTTGAGCCAGGAAGGGTCCACTACGGAGATGGCAGAAGGGTTCCGACCGGAGCCTGGGATGCCGGAAAAGGTCTCTCTTCTGAGATGGAAACTGGGGCTTAAGGCCAAACGGGAGCCGAAGTTTCGGTTCTACGCCCTGTATGATCGAGTCTTTCGCCGAGATGTTTTGGAGGCGGCGTGGGAGCGAGTCAGGGCGAACCGAGGAGCACCGGGGGTGGATGGGGTGACCATTCAAGAAGTGGAGGGCCGGGTCCAAGTGTTCCTGGAGGAAATTCAGGAATGGCTGCGGACCAAGAAGTATCGGCCCCTTCCGGTGCGCCGGGTCTACATTCCCAAAGCGAACGGCCAGAAGCGTCCTCTGGGAATCCCGTGTGTGCGGGATCGGGTGGTGCAGATGGCGGTGCTGTTGGTAATTGAGCCTATCTTTGAGGTGGACTTCAAGGATTGCTCGTATGGGTTCCGACCGGGATACAACGCGGTAGGGGCCATGGAGCAGATCCGAGAGAGTCTTCAGAGAGGGCGCCGGGAGGTGTATGACGCGGATCTTGCGAGCTATTTTGACACGATCCCCCAGGACCGGTTGATGCAGATGGTCGGGCGCCGCATTGCGGACCGGTCGGTTTTGAAGCTCATCCGCATGTGGTTGCGCAGTCCGGTGGTGGAGGAGGATGGGAGCAGGCGAAAGAGTCAGGGGAGGGGGACGCCCCAGGGAGGGGTGATCTCGCCCCTGCTGGCCAACATCTATCTCCACGAACTGGACCGGGCCTTTTCGAAGATGCGAAGGGGCCGGGGCAAGTAGCCAAGGCGGTGCTGGTGCGTTATGCGGATGATTTTGTGGTCCTGGCCAGATGGATCGGCGGTGGGGTTAAGAGATGGATCGAGGAGAAGCTCGAAAGGGACCTCGGGCTGAAAGTGAACCGGGACAAGACGCGCATCGTACTCATGGAACAGGAGGGAGAGAGCCTGGATTTTCTGGGGTTCACGCTGCGGTACGAAAGGGACCTGCAGGGAAGGCCCCACAAGTATCTGAATATCCAGCCGGCCAAGAAAGCAGTGGCGCGCCTGCGGGATAAGATTCAGGCGATCACCGGGAGTGGCTATAAAAGGCCGCTTCAGGAGGCCATAGAGGAAGTGAATACCATCCTCAGGGGATGGAGCAATTACTTTCGGTATGGCTACCCTCGGAAAGTATTCCGTGCCGTCAACTATTTTGTACGATGTCGGTTTCGCAGATTTCTGCGCAACCGGAGCCAACGGCGTAGCAGACCTTTTCGGCAGGGTGAGACCTTGTACGCGGGGCTGAAGCGATACGGGTTGATGTACCTGTAAGAGGAATCCGCCGTCAACTCCTCGTGTTGCCTTGAGACGGAGAGACTGTCGGAGAGCCGTATGCGGGAAAACCGCCCGTACGGTTCGACGAGGGGGATGCTGACGACAGCCGTAACCGGCGCGGTTCATAGTAGTCGCGTGCGATAAAATGTTCCAAGCCTTAGTTACTTCTTTCATCTGCTCTCTACTCTACTGGCTGATAAAAAATGAATCCTTCTTTTACGGTGGAAATCGAAAAAATGGTTTACGGTGGACGCGGAATGGGGCGGATCAAC
>JACRCA010000156.1 GCA_016234425.1 Deltaproteobacteria bacterium
AGCTCTTTTAGAGGCATAACGACGGGCAGGCGATCCGATAATTCTTTCTCCTTCCTTAGTTGTTCGACAAATTCCCCACTTCCCAGTACCCGTTCATCGAACGCCTGCACCCCCTCAAAACCTCCCAGTTTACGGCTGCGCAGCAGTCCACCTCCCACCAGTTCGTTTCTTTTCCCCTGAGAAATCCCATCCATGACAAACTTCCGGTAATTCCGTCTGGCAACTTTTACTCGTGTACCAAAATAGGCGAGTACTTCCTCGGTTTTCTGTCCTGAAAACTTCCGATTACCCATCAGAACCACATGGCCGCTCCAGGGATAGGAATCCAACTCTTTCATCTCTTTCACCAAACCGGCGCGTAAGGGATTCAGGTGGAGGTAACGCACCAATTCCAGGAGATAAGGATCTTCTTGGCAAACGATGGATTTATAGCGGTTCTGGAAAAGGTGACCGCTACGCTGGTGGCGAAGATTAAAATGGACCGCATAGCTTGTCAGTAATCGCCTCATCAGAACGGCTAGCTTGGTACGCTTTGGACGAAGCAGAAGGTGAGCGTGATTAGATAAGAGCGCCCAGGCCAGGCAATCAGTTTCAGTTTCCTGCAATAACTTCGAGAAGCGTATTAAAAATGCTTGCCTGTCTTCATCGTCCAGGAAAATATCTCGTTTCTCTATCCCGCGCACGATTACGTGCTGAAGGAGACCGGTTATATCAAGTCGTGCGGCTCTCGGCATAGGCCAAAATTAGCAGAAAGGATGAAGTTAGTCAACAACTAAACTACGTCCCCCTAATCTACGGAATTCATTGCTTCGACCTTGCATTTTGTTTTAGGAATGTTTGGACCCTCAAGTCCCTGCCATCGGTTATAAAAGTGACGGCCCCATCTCGATCCGTCCGAAAAACTTTCCCTCCAATTCCTTCATATCTTTCTAACACAGTCGGATGAGGTAACCAATGTCTCCCCCCGGCCTTGACTGTGAAAACAACAAACTCGGGGCGAACTTTTTCCACGAACTGGGGGGTGCTCGACGTCTTGCTGCCATGGTGAGGAGCCTTGAGAACCATGCTCTGCAGGTTTGATTTCGCTCCCAGGATCTCCTCCTCTGCTGGAGCCTCCACATCCCCAGCAAAAAGAAAGGTTATTTCGCTATAAGTAAGCCGGATGACCAGCGAGGCATCGTTCCCCTGGAAGGATGGCCCTTTTTTCTTTTCCAGAGGCGGGTGGAGAAATTCCACCCTAACTCCGCCGATTTCTTTGGGAGCCTCACCGCGCCCCATTTTTTGCAACCGCTCTCCGACAAGGCCGAGAAACTCTTCGGTAAGTGCCAAATCCCCATTTCCTTCTCCATTGCTCCAAACTTCCCCGACTTGAAAATTTTTCAGCAAGAAAAGAAGCCCTTGGAGATGGTCTGGATGGGGATGAGTATTCACGAGATAATCAATCGTTTGGGCCCTCACTTTCCAAAGATAGGGAGCCACAATCCGCTCCCCGGGATCGAAGTTCCCATCGGGAGAACCCCCGCCGTCTATGACCATGATCTTTCCCTGAGGGAAGCGGATGATCATAGCGTCTCCCTGGCCGACATCCAGGAAAGTAACGCGCAGTTCTCGACAAGTGTAGAGCTCATAATATCCATAAACTTGGAGGGCTAAAAAAACCGCCCCCAGCCCGATTAGCCCATGTATGGCTCTTTTCCAGCGTTTGAGATTAGCCACAAAGATGAGCATCCCATAGACCAGGAGAACTTCCGGCATTGTTGGGGTGGTTACTCTCTTCGAGGCCAGAGGAAAACGGCTAAAAAAATCAACCAAGGCCAGAGATATATCCATTAGAAATACATTGAGAGCTGTGAGGATCTTGGCCAATGGATGGGAGATGAAAACAAATAAGCCGGTTAGCAAACTGAGGAGGGTGTTCCCCAGCCCCATCAGGGGCACAAGGATCAGGTTGGAGAGAAACCCCACCAGGGAGATGCGGTTGAAGGTGTGGACCACCACAGGCCCTGTACCCAGGATCGCCGCGGTGGAGGTGAGGAAGCTGGCGCCGAGGTAGATCAGAAGCTTCCTTTTCCAGCGCGCTTCCTCGTCAATCCAAACTTTCCCGGGCCCGGTTTTTAAGTGGGAGAAATATTCGCTAAAACGCGGGGTCAAGTAAAGAATGGCCAGCACAGAGAGAAAAGAAAGCTGGAAAGAGATGTCGAAGAAAGCGGCCGGATTGAAGATTAGAATAAGAAAAGCGGCTAAGAAAAGAGCGTCATAGAGATCCTTTTCCCGGTCCAAGAGAAGGGCAAGCAAGAAAGAGAGGGTCATGATCGTGGACCTCACGGCAGCCACGCCCAGGCCGGCGATGAAAGTATAAAAGATCACTGGAATAATAGCTACCAGGGCTGAGGCTTTGTTCAATGCCAGGCGAAGCAGCAAGAAAGGGAAGAGTCTGAGGATCAAGCGGGTCGCCCCAAAGAAGAATGCGGCTACCAGAGCCACATGCAACCCGGAAATAGAAAGAATATGACTCACTCCGGAGACGATAAACTTCTCATTCACCTCCTTACCGATATCCCCTCTTTCCCCCAGGACCAGAGCTTTGATGATCCCCCGCGATTCTGGCGGAGCGTTGCTGTCCAGGAAAACCCGAATCTTCTCCCGTCCCCTTTCCACAGAATGGAAAAAGGCATTTCCCTGTCCTTCTTCCATCCGGACGATTTCGCTGGCATCATTAACATAGGCTGTGGCCCAGATTCCCTGCAGCGCTAAAAATCGTCGATAATCAAATGCCCCCGGGTTGGTGGCCGTTCTGGGTAGATAGATTTTGGAGATGAACCGCACGCGGTCTCCGTAGCGTAAATCGCCTTGCCGATCTTTCACAGTGAGAAGGAGATCCCCCAATACCGGAAAACTCCCCTCCTCCAGGTAGATCTTCTCTGCTCGAACGTAAAGCCGCGTCTTTTCTGGCAGTGGCTCAGGGGGACGGAAAAGGAATCCTTCGAGATGATATTTTCTTTCTCCGGCAAAATGGATGAGATGGTTAGGGGGGAAGTCAGGGGACAAAACGCGGCCGATGTATAAAAGACCAAAAAGAGCAAAAATCAAGGGTGACAGAACGAGGGCAGCCTTCCCCTTCCCGCTCATGAAGAAAATCGCCATGGCCAGACTTGCAATCAAGATCCCGGCGATCGCATAGGAGAACGGAAGATGAAAATAATTTCCGGCAATGATTCCGGCAACGTAAGCGAAGAGAATAAGCGGCAGGGGCCTTTTCATGATCCTAAGACAAGGGAAGGGGAGAAAAAATTATCGGAGCCTTTTTCGACTCTGGCGAAGATAAATAGGGCGGCACGAGAATTACCTGAATTGCTATCCCCTATTGGCATACCTCTTTGTATAAATTTTCATCCATCGAATCAGGGACGATGAAATCCCATTCTTTTTTCACTTCCTCGGAAAATAAAACTACCCCATCCTGGGAATAATTCTGCAGCGATAAGAAACGATACGTTTTATCCACACAATTTATCTCCCATAGGCGGACGGAATGGCTCAAATTCTCATAGCGGCTCCCGTGTTTGATCACCAGGCGAATCGTACCATTTCGCGAATAAACGGTTTTCGTCCACACTCTGACAATATTCTTGGAGGGGTGAGTTATATTCTCGGTATCATAAGAACTCACCCCGAAACCAGTTTCTCCATAAGCCTTCCAGTCCGCTCCCCACGATTCTACATAACCTATGGTAGCAAGTCCGATAAAGACGGCCATCATAAATAATATCCTGACCCTGAACATATTCCCTCCCCTTTCTCTTCTTTTTCCTCGATTCACCCACCAAATTATACTGATTTACGGTTTAAATTTCAATTTAGGAGAAATCCTCCAAAAGAAATTTGACACCCGCCTGAGAGGATGGTAAATTAATAAAAAAGGATTAAAGTAAAGAGGACCTGCCCATGTCCTTCCCAAGAAGGGCTTTTTTTTATCTTATTATTTCCGTATTCGCCTCAGCCTGCGCCACCGTCAAACCCGCCATTCCTCCGCCGAAAAAAGAATTTCTACCACCGGGGCCGATGGCCGACGCCTACTATCATTTCCTTCTTGCCCAGCTTCACCAGCAGTCAGGCGATATCGATAAAGCAGCCAGGGAATACCATCGAGCCCTGGAGAAAGATAAAACCTCCGCCTATTTGCATACTCACCTGGCCGCCATCTACCTCAAAAAAGGCCTCCCGGAAAAAGCACTGCAGGAGGCCGAGGAAGCCATCCGCTCTGATCCTAAGAGCATGCCAGCTCATTTACTCCTCGGGGGACTCTATCTTTCTCTCAACCAGCGGGAAAAGGCCATGAACGCTTACCAGGCAGCCATCCAGATAGACCCCAAAAGCCAGGAGGCCAACCTCTTCCTGGGAACTCTCTATGCGGAAGAAAAAGATTACGAGAAAGCCCTTTTCCATTTCAAATCCTTGGTGGAAATCGATTCCCGTTCATTAATGGGCCACTACTACCTGGCTCGAGTTTATGCAGAAATGAAACGCTTCGATGAGGCGAAGAGGCATTACCAATCGACCCTGGAGATCAAGCCTCACTTCGAGCCCGCCCTCATGGATCTGGGCCTCATCTACGAGATCCAGCAAGAGAACGAGAAGGCTATCCAGATTTACAAAAATATCTTGGCGTTGAATCCCGCTAACGCTGAAGCCCACGAACGTCTGGGGCAGGTTTACATCCGCCAAAAAAAGCTGAGCGAAGCGCTGGACGAGTTCAAAGCCGTAGAAAAATTGACCATTAATAATTCCGAGGTGCGCACGAAGATGGGCCTCATCTACTTTGAGCAGGGCAAGCTCGACGAAGCCATCGCCCAGTTTGCCCTGGTTCTTTCCTCCCAGCCGGACAATCATCGGGTGCGCTACTATCTGGCTTCAGCCTACGAAGAGAAAAAAGAGTTCGAACGCGCCCTGGAGGAATTCAAGCGTATCCCGCCAGCCTCGCCTTTCTACGTCGATTCCCAGATTCACCTGGCGTACATCTACGAAAAACAGAAAAAGGTAGATGAGGCCATCTTGGCCCTTAAAGAGGCCATCAAGGCCAAACCAGAAAACCCTGACCTCTACCGATTTTTGGCTTCTCTCCACGAGAAACTCAGTCAGTTCGATGAGGGAGTTCGACTTCTGAAGAAAGCTTTGGAGTTTGCCCCCCGCGACGAGAAAATTTTCTTCAACCTGGGAGTTCTTTACGATAAGTCTGGAGAGTGGCAGGAGTGTATCAACCAGATGCGCCAAGTCCTGCAAATCAACCCCGATCACGCGCAAGCCCTCAACTACATCGGCTATACCTATGCCGAGAAGGGAATCAACCTGGATGAAGCTGAAAGCCTCATCAAGCGAGCCTTAGAGTTAAAGCCAGATGATGGCTACATCACTGACAGTCTGGGCTGGGTCTATTTTAAAAAGGGGGAAATAGAAAAGGCCGTGTCCGAGCTGGAAAAAGCCCATCGCCTGGCTCCGGATGACCCGGTGATCGCCGAACATCTGGGGGATGCCTATGCCAAAATGAACCTGCCTGAAAAAGCCCTGCGGATGTATGAGCTGGCCATCCAATTGGACCCCAAGAAATCAGAGTTGAAAGAGAAGATAAAGAAATTGAACAAAGAGAAGAAACGCCGATGAGGATGCGGGGGCTTTCCCTTTTTCCTGCCTGCCTCCTTTTCGCCGCTTGTGCCACCCTTCCAGTCCTTCTTCCCCATCCTCCCCCGCCAGAAGATCTTCTCGAGCGGGTAAGTACCCGTCTGCAATCGATTCAGGGGTTAAAGGGCCTGGCTCAAGTGAGAGTCTCTTCGGCGGAGAAAAGCTTCAGTGCTCAGGAAGTCCTCTTTGCCCGCCGGCCTGGGTTCTTGCGCATCGAAAGTGTGGGACCCTTGGGTACGCCACAGCTTTATGTGGTCACCGATGGCCGGGAGTTAAGCCTCTACTCCCCTGCCGAGAACCGATATTACCGCGGCCAAGCCACGGCCAGCCATCTTTTTTCTGCCCTGCCCATTGCTCTGGAGCCCGAAGAGGTCGTAGGCCTTCTTTTGGGAAGCCTACCGCTGATTGATTTCGAACTGGCCTCCATCCGGGCAGACCGGAAGGAGGGCCTTTGGATTTTGAACCTTATTTCTAAATCCCGGGGAGAATACCAGAACCTTTGGATAAATCCTCATCCTTTACAAATCCTTCGGGCTGAAATCCATCGTCCGGGATTGCTTCGCCGCCTGACTTTTTCCGACTTTCGCCAGGTAAACAACCTTCTTTTCCCCCAGAGAATTCAGCTCACTTCCTTCAACCCCAGAGTGGAGATCTCTGTGGAGTACCAGGAGGTGGAATTAAACCCTCCCTGGGGAGCGCAGGATTTTCACCTTCCCGTGCCTCGCGGAGCTACGGTCCTTCCTTTGAAATAAGAAAGGCAGGTGACCAGGAATTAACTGCCGGCTGATTGCTGAGGGCTTATCCGATTTCTTTCAGTTTCTTTTGGGCGCGTTTGGCTTGATCAGATTTGGGAAAACGCTTGATGACTTCCTTCAAGATTAGCTTGGCATTCATCGTGTCGTTCAATTCTAAGAAAGCTATCCCTTGGCGCAGTAAGGCATCGGGAACTTTGTTCCCTTTGGGATATTTCTTGATCACTTCGTCGAATTCTAAGATGGCCTCATCAAACTTCTTTTCAGCGAAATAGCATTCTCCCAGCCAGTAATGGGCGTTTTCAGCATATTTTGACTTTGGGTAAACCTCCAGGAAACGCTTGAATTCCCCCTTGGCCCCTTCCACATCTCCCTTCTGGAACAGTTCATAAGCTTTTTTGTATGTTTCTTCTGGGGCGGGAACAGGTTTTGTCTGCGGCTTCTCTGCTTTCTTGGATGGGGGGGATGGGGGTGGCACTATCGAAGGCTCTACTTTGGCCAGGGGAGGTATGGGAGCCGGGGGGGCCGCAGCTTTTTCCTCTTCGGTTTCTGGCGTCTCTGGCGCTTCTGCTTCTTCTGGGACTTCTTCTTCCTGCTGAGGCTCTGGGCCGCCGGCTGGCTCACCTATCGCTTCCTGTCCCGTGCCGGGCTCGGCTGGACGGCGGCGGTATTCGGCGGACTCGGGTACATGCTCTCGGGGGCCT